>PCTC01000070.1:0-1388 GCA_002786595.1 Candidatus Roizmanbacteria bacterium CG22_combo_CG10-13_8_21_14_all_34_12
CTAGATCCTAAGGTTCTTCTAATTTTTAGAAAAGCTTTAGGATTTTTTTTATGAAGAAATTAATTGCCTTAATAATGATTTTCTTTTTCTATTTTCTCTCGGCTGTTTCTATCAAAGCCGAAATTATCGCCGGTGCATCGGCTCCTTTGCTTCATAATTCCTTTATTAACACAGATGATATCGAGCAACTTCGTCAAAAAAAAATAAAGTTTGCAATAGAAAATGTTCTTAAAAGATATGATTCTCCAATGGCAGAAGCAAGTGAATCATTTGTTAAAGCCTGTATAAAATATCAAATAGACTGTTATCTTTTACCTTCAATTGCCGGACTTGAATCCACTTTTGGTAAATTTATTTGGCAAAATTCTTTTAATCCCTTTGGTTGGGACAGGGGTTATATGATGTTTAAAACATGGGATGAAGGTATTAATACAGTTGCTAAAGGTCTAAAAAACGGTTATATAAAAAAAGGCGCTTTAACAGTTGAAGACATCGGCCCTATTTATTCCGAAAGTCCTACTTGGGCTGTAAGAGTCAACTTCTTTATCAAACAATTTGAAAAAGAAGAAGAAAAAATGTCATTGCTTTCAGATCAACTTCCTGTACAATTATAATCATGTATAGCTACAAAAAGGAAAAACTTCCTAAAAATACTTCTCAGTTAATGGTTGATGTTCCTAAAGCGGATATAAAAGAAGAAGAAGAAGAGGCATTTGCGAGACTTCAACAAAAACTTACAGTCGAAGGGTTCCGTCAAGGAAAGGTTCCAAAAGCCATTGCTGAAAAACATATCCATAAAGATGATCTTTATCAAGAACTGGCTCAAAAAATGATCTCCCGTATATATCAGGAAGTCCTGACAAAAGAAAGTTTAAAGCCGATAATTTCCCCTAAAGTCGATCTAGTTAAAGCTAAAGAAGGAGAAGATTGGCAGATAAAAATTACTGTCGTCGAAAAGCCAACTATCACACTTGGTGATTATAAAAAAGTTATTAGGGAAGCCAAAACTAAGGCTCAAAAATCAAATATTTGGGTACCTGGAAAAGATAAAGATGCAAAAAAACCTGAAGAAGATAAAAATAAACTATTAAATGAAGTGCTTACAGCCTTATTAAACGAAGCTAAAATTGAAGTCTCAGACTTAGTCATTGAAGAAGAAATCAACCATCGTTTGACGCATCTATTTGACGAAATACAAAAGATTGGTTTGACTACAGAAAATTACCTTAAATCAAAAAATTTAACTATGGAATCTCTCAAAGCTCAATTTAAGATGGAAACTGAAGATACTTATAAATTGGAATTTATTTTAGCGGAAATTGCAGATAAAGAAAATTTGAAAGTAGAACAAGCCGATTTAGATAAACTTTTTGTTAACATAAAAAATG
>PCTC01000070.1:1399-7133 GCA_002786595.1 Candidatus Roizmanbacteria bacterium CG22_combo_CG10-13_8_21_14_all_34_12
AAGAAAACAAAAGACACTTGACTATCTGATTAGCCTGTAGTAAAATATAGGCATGGTAAAAATGCAAAATACCAAAATAAAAAGTCAAAACGATCCGGCTAAAAATCCTCTCGAATCTCTTCGTGATTTGGGAAGTTCTACTGCAAAAAATACTGTTGATGCTTTTGGAAAAATAGGAGGCGGAATGCTTGATCAATTTTTTGGAGGAAATGACGATCATGAAGACGATAATGTAGGGAGCGAATTTAACTTTAAAAAGGAAATTTCTAAAGTAAAGGCCGGTAAACAGGAAGTTAAAATTTTTAATTACCAAGAATATTACGAATCTACTCTAATAAAAAAGCAGATTCAAGAACTGGTTGAGGCGATTAAAAAAGAAATTGAAATGATTAAGAAAGCCGACGCTTCCCTTATTAACGATGTTAAAGATGTTGAAAATTTAACAATCAATGGCCTACCAGAGAAACCGGGTATATATCATATTCGTTTCTTAGAATTAGTCCTGAATATTTTGAGGACTCTACGAGCTAAAGTTGGCGAGTCTAAAACCTGGCTCAGTGCTCTGATGAATAAAAAGAAAAAAAGAGGTTCAGCCTTTGCCGTCCGAAGTAAAAAATCAGGAACTCAATATTCAATGTCTCAAGAGCTTTCGAACTCCAGATCAGTACAGTAAATTTACTCTAATGCTTTCATAAAAGTATTTACCCCATGTTGCCAGCTACCTTTAGAGGAAGGAGTATATTTTGCCATAATGGCCGATGCGGTCACTAGGCCCTCATCTATATAATGATCTTTGATTCCTTTTCCAACTGTTTCAATCGCATCATCATAGGAATCAAATCTTGTTACCGTTGTTCCATAAATCCCCCATCCCCAACAGTTAAATGAGTTTTCCGGTATGAGATGGCAAAGGTTTGATTCCTGCATAGCAATTGCAGGAAGTAGACGGTAATCGAATCCATATTTGTCTGAAACCTCGATTATCTTATCAGTATGATTATAAAGATCAGAGTTATATTTACGTAGAAATGCTTTCAGATTGGCGGCCCTAGCGTCTCCTGGTTTAATTTCAGCCGTATATCCATCGGATAAATCTGCTTTATATGAAGCGGTAAATTGGTAATTACTACTGTTATTTTTTCTGTCTGAAATCTCTCCTAAAACTTGGTCAAAATCCTTACGGGTATTAGAATAAGCAAAAGCTTTGTCTATCAAAAATAAATTTAGAATATTAAGAAATAAATAGACTATAAAAAAAATTGTTATCTTTCTGACCATAACTTCAATATAGAGTAAACAGAAAGGGAAATCAACAGAAATGTGAGTCCGCGGGGACTCGAACCCCGAACCAATGCCTTAAGAGGGCACTGCTCTACCAGTTGAGCTACGGACCCAAATTGTGTGCTCCCAGGAGGAATCGAACCCCCATCACTGGTTCCGAAGACCAGTACTTTATCCGTTAAGCTATGGAAGCTATAGAACATTTATATTATACTAAAACATGCTCCAACTTATTTTATATTTAATATTGGTCTTTGCTTTGTTATTTTTTTTTATTTTCATGTCTGTCTATGGGTTATCAATGATTTTTTCTTCAGCAATGGGCGCACCATACGTGCCAACTAAAAACAAACTGGCCAACGAGATTTTAAAAGAAGTCAAGTTTAAAAAAAACGGTTTATTTGTTGAGCTTGGCAGCGGAGATGCAAGAATAGTTAGAACGGCTGTTAAAAATTTTGGTGTGCGGGGTTTGGCTGTTGATGTCAATGGATTACTTATATTATGGTCTAAAATCCTAAAGTTCCTGGATCCCCGCCTACGCGGGGATGACAAACTTGCATTTGAAACAGGAAATATACTCAAAACAGATTTGACTAAATCAGATTATATTTATCTATTTCTCTTTCCTGCATTGATTAAAAAGTTATTACCAAAATTTGATAAAGAATTAAAAAAAGGCACAATAATTATTTCTCACGGGTTCGAAATCCTAGAATATAAAAAAAAGTTAATTAAGAAAGTTCCTAGAAATACCTTCCCAACTTATTACTATAAGGTTTAATTGACCTAATTAACCTAATTGATCTAATTTCTAAAAAATAACCAAGTCTCAATTACCAATTTGGAAATTGTGGGTTTGGAAATTATTTAGATCAATTAGAATAATTAGAAATTAGAAATTTTAAATAATTTCTTCCTTTCTTTTTCTCACAAAACTGATCCACTCTTCAACTACCTCAAAGATCAGCTTAAATGGAGCCTCGATGATGAAGTCAAAGATAAAGATAAAAAAATTTAATTTGGCAATTCCGGAGCTAAAAAATTTTCCTAAAGATAGCATCGGCATAAAGAAAAAGTCTCCAATTGGTGCCAAAATACTTGCTTTTTCCTCAAGCCTCAACTCCTTGGTGACTTGACGAATCCGGTAGGAAAAGAATGAAACTACACTGACAAAAAATATAAAGATGACCTGACTGACTAAATTAAATCCTAAATTGCTTAAAAATTCATAAATAAGAGACAATGTTACTAAAAATGTTAAAGAATAAAAAACTGTAAAACCGAATATTAATAACGGTCTTTTGGGGCTAGATTTTTTTGGCATAAAAGCCACCCTGGTCTCAAATGACTTATCATCATCAATTATATCTATAATCCTTTGGTATATCTTTCTAGTATTTTCTTCACCTGGTACTTTAAAAAATCCTAAAATAGCAATCATCAATATTGGCGGAAAAACGCTGTTAATGATAATTGCGTTTCTATTAACTTCGCCGTACACATAAATTGAAATCGGCACCTCGAGTATTATGGCAAAAATCATTTTTGTAAGTAGTATGTATATAAAACTGCGAACGGCCAGAGTTCGAACTCGCACTCCTAACTGTTGATATTTATCTCGGCATGTCTGATCAATTTCTGTCCACAGTCGCTCTCGATTGGTAAGAATAGTCTGCACCTCATCTGGTTTATTTTTGATGAGAGCAAATAAAATTAAAAATGGCGGTAGTTGCTTGCGGGTAAATTTAGCTAAATTATCTACATATGGATTGGTTACCATATCATCTATCTTTTTAAAAATTGCCGGTAATTTTGCCCCCAAATTCTGCAGTTCTTTTTCTGAATAATCATGGAGGGTCTTATAAAATGTTGTAAACAAACGATAGCGTAAATAAGAGCGGTCACTCTTGCCAAAAACTTTTTCAATGGCAACCAGGGAATAAGCATCTTTCTGATCTTCCTTTAAGCCTTCTATTTTTATTTTTCTTCTTAATATCTGGAAAATAAAAGAAGATAAATTAGATTGAATAGTTGCTGATTCTGGCTGCAATGTTTCCTCAACTTCACAGGTTAAAAGATCCATTAAAAACTGATCAAGAAAAATTCTAATTTCGTTATCACGACCGACCACTAATTGACGGCGAAGAAGAACATATTTATTTATCAAATTTTGAATAACCACATTATCCTCAGCTCCTAGAACTCCATTATCAAAATAACGAGCCCAAAGAAGTTCACGAAGTAAATTTTCCGCTTCGCTATGACCGTCGGGATTTAAAGAAAAACGACGTCTCAAAATTCGCTCAATCGCGGCTCGGAGTATCAGGTGATCTTCTCTATACTCAACAGCGTTACGAACTCGTTCGTAAACAAGAGCAAAAAACGAAACTGTTTGAGAGACTGACAATGCTGAAATATCATCGGGGCGGACTCTTTTTTTTGCAGTTTTAAACGTGTCAAGCAAGGCCTGAGTAAATTTGGACAATACAATTATATTACTTTCGTTCTTCGTAGGCTGATCGTCTGGCATAGAATGGGTATATTATACGATTTTTAAGAAAGAGAGTCAACGTTGACGCCTGATTTAAAATCAACTTCTGAAATTGAGTGTAATATTTTTGCTACCTGAGTTTTTAATTGGTCGTATTTTTCCTGAGTTTTACCTTCAAATTTTATTGTCAAATAAGGGCCATTTTGTGAGGCTCGGACAATCATCATTTCGTCCTCCGTATCCATCCTCACTCCGTCGGACTCAACATATTTTGCTGTTGGATATAGCTTCTTTATTTCCCCACCAATCTTATCAGTGACGACAGAAAACTTAATATTATCGGCGCAACCGACTTTGATTTCAGGGCTCGAAAAGTATTTTGGTAACTCAGAAATAACTTCCCTTAAGGACTTGTTAACTCGAGTAAGATAAGCTAATAATCTCAGTGATGCGATCGCTCCGTCATCATGTCCGTAAAAATTATCAACGAAGAAAAAATGACCTGACAATTCTCCGCCGAAAATGGCTTTTTCTTCTCGCACCTTGGCTTTTATAAATGAATGGCCTGTTTTCCACATTATTCCAACTCCGCCATTTAATTTAATCACTTCATCGACCTGTTTAGAACATAAAACGTTAAAAATTACTTTTGACCCGGGAGCAAAATCTAAAACATCCTTGGAAAAAATCGAAACTAAAGTGTCATTCCAAATTAGATTTCCTTCATTGTCAACAACGCCCATGCGGTCTCCATCGGTGTCGTAAGAAAACCCGAGGTCGGCCTTTTCCTCAACAACCCTTTTTGCTAATCTTTCCTGAACTTCTCTCTCAGTTGGATCAGCAACACCAACTGGAAAGGTTGGATCTGGAGTTGTATTTTGTTCTATTACCTCACAGCCTACCGATCTAAGAATTTTTGGCAAAAACAATCCTGTCGTGGCAGCACAAGAATCAACAACAATCTTAAATTTTTTAATCGTTCCAATTCTCCTCAACAAGTCTTTTTGATAATCCGGAAAAATATCGTATTTAACATGTTCACCTAGTTTATCTAATTTGATGAATTGGCCGGATTTAACTAATTCTCGAAAGGCAACAATTTCCTCCGTCACCATTGTTTCGGAATAACCTGTCCCTAACTTAAAACCGTTATATTCTTTTGGATTATGAGAGGCTGTTATCATCACCATTCCACGGGTCCTAAAAAAGTATTGGGCAAAATAGCAGATTTGGGAAAGAGTTATTCCAATATCAAGAACCTTAATTCCTGATTCAGTCAAGCCTTTGACAAATATATCTCTAAAACGTGGAGAGGATTCCCGTGAATCAAAACCGATGACACAATCATAAATTCGTCTTTGCAGTAAGTAAGTAGCGTACCCTTTGGCAAGAATTAAAACATTTTCATCATCTAAGTCCGTACCAACTACACCACGTAAATCGTAACCACGAAAGACATGATCAGGAACTGTTTTCATAATTCAATTATATAAATTAAATATTAAATATCAAAATGCAAAAATCATGGATCCCCGTTTTCACGGGGATGACAAACACGTGTGAATCCAGACTAAATATTCATTTTAAATAGTAACAAGCCAGTATATCCAGCGACTTTTTGACTGAAAACGGAGTTCCATTTGTCTTTGAATTGACATCAATCCTATGTAGACCTTGGTAAAAATTTATCAAGTTCTCCAATTTCCAATATTTGGCCTGATTTAATAATTTAGAAATCTGCCAGGACATTAATTTGGGAATTTTTTCACCCGTTTTTGTTATCAATATATTTCTCATATGACGGGCTAACATTATAAAAATAAAAATATCTTCTGTTGATTCTGACAAAGTATTTAATGTATCGATAAATGTCTTGAGATTACCTGGATAACATGAATCCAAAAGCTTAAAAATATTCTTGTCCGGTTTAAATTCTTTGATGATAATCCCCTTAATTGATTT
>PCTC01000059.1 GCA_002786595.1 Candidatus Roizmanbacteria bacterium CG22_combo_CG10-13_8_21_14_all_34_12
GGGTCACAATGAATTTTATTGAAGATTCCTTTATCGCCTGAAGTAGTCTTAGATTTTCCTCTCCTGGAACACCAAAAATATACTTTATTCCTTCACTTTCCAAACATTTGATAAATAATTCTGCACTGTTCATTGGACAACTATATTAGTATCTTTTATGTTTAATTTCAATTGAAAAACAGCGCCCAGTTATAAGATAACTCAAGGCGCTGCAAAATTAATATTTTATTTATCTGTTGGAGGTTGTTGTTGCCCTATTTGGATTGGATTAAGTTGAACGTTTTGAGCTGTTACTGATCCGTCAGTATTTTCTGATCCAAAAACTGAAACCTTTTCGCCAATTTTAAGTTCCGACTTATTAACGGTCTCGGTTTTATTGATCTGGGTCTTATCATTGATCAAAATGATCTTACTGCTGTTATCTTGCAATTTGACTGTAATTGATTTGTTGTCTGCTGAAATTATTTCCCCAGCAACTGGTCTAAACCCTCCTCGAGGCGTCCCTGTTCCCACTTTTCCATTTCTAACCGTTCCATCACCTAGTTGTCCAGAAAAATTTCCTCTCTGACTCTGTTGATATTTTATACCACCGTAAAATCCTACACCGGTAAAGACTACTATTAATAATGTTGTTATTAAAGAATTGTCTTTCATTTTTATATATTCACCTCCTTGAAAAAAATTTCAATTTATATTAATGTCATTCCCGCGTTTACCCTGAGTTAATCGAAGGGGAGGCGGGAATCCAGACGTTCCTGGATCCCCGTCTCTGCCTGCGCAGACAGGTTCACGGGGATGACAATGTTGGTAATTTTATTCATATCTTAATGCTTCGATCGGTTGTAGGTTTGCAGCTTTCCTTGCCGGATACAATCCAAAAACTATACCAATAAGGCTGGAAACACCTATTGCTAATGCTATTGAAGATATAGAAATAACATAAGATAGATTCATGATCTTTGATATTACAAATGAAGCGGTCAATCCAAATATCATTCCAAATATCCCTCCTATAAAAGTCAATAAGATTGATTCTATTAAAAACTGAGTGATGATCGTCTTCTTTTTGGCTCCTAATGCCTTGCGAAGTCCAATCTCACGAGTACGTTCAGTTACCGTTACCAACATTATGTTCATAATTCCAATACCACCGACCAAAAGGGAAATTGCGGCAATGCCTCCAAGTAAAGCTGTTAATGTTCCGGTCACCTGTGAGACAGTGCTTAGAAGATCGCTTTGAGACATGATGGTAAAATCTGCTTCCTCCGGACTGGTTAATTTATGTTCACTAAGTAGTAGATAGCCTATCTCGTCTTGAGCTTGGACCATTATTTCTTTGGATTTCGCCTCAATTGAAATACTGGTCAAATTTGTTTTCCCAAAAATTTGTTTTTGAGCAGTGGTCAGTGGGACATATATCATGTCATCTGGATTATTAAAACCTGACCCTCCTTTTGAAACTGTTACACCGATAACTTTTAATGTCTGATTTCCGGCTTTTATCGTTTTTCCAATTGGATCAATTTCACCAAAGAGATCTGTTGCTGTTGTTGGACCTAAGACAGCTACTTTGCTAATTGAACTATTATCTCTTTCCGTTATAAATACACCTTTTGACATTGTTATTTTTTTGATATCTGCATATTGCGGATAAACTCCTATGATAGAAACATTGGTATTATTTCTTCCGGCAATTATTTGAGAACGACTGGAATATTCTGGTGATATTTTACTAATCAAAGTTGTACTAAGTTTTTCTTCTATTTTTTTTGCATCAGATAAAGTAAGACTAGTACTTCCGCCTTGTGCACCCATAATGCCACCACTGCTCTGTCTTGCCGGGCTCACTGTAAGTAAATTTGATCCCAGCGACTGAATTTGATCTTCAATAGATTTTTGACTTCCCTGTCCTAAGGAAATAAGGGTAATAACACTTCCAATACCAATAATTATTCCAAGAATGGCCAATCCCGTTCTCATTTTATTTAATGTTAGAGTTTGAAAGCCTTCAATAATAGTTTCAATAATATCTTGCATAAAATTTAGTGTTTAATTTTTTCATCCTTTTCAATTTTCCCGTCCCTAATATGGATTATCCGTTTTGCGTGTTTGGCAATATCTGGTTCATGGGTGATCATTACGATGGTATGACCTTGATTGTTTAATTTTTCAAAAATACTCATTATTTCTTCTGCTTGAGCGCTGGCAATATTTCCTGTTGGCTCATCAGCAAGTAAAATTGCAGGATTCATAACCAATGCTCTAGCTATTGCAACTCTTTGTTGTTGTCCACCTGAAAGTTGGTTAGTTGTGTGTAAAAGTCTATTACCTAGGCCGACCATCTCTAAATATTTTTTTGCTGTCTCTAGTTTTTTTTCTTTTTCTATTCCGGCATAGCTCATTGGAAGCATGACATTTTGCATTGTCGTTGTTCTGGGTAAAAGATTATATGATTGAAAAACGAAACCAATTTTTCTATTTCTAATATCAGCTAATTGGTCTTCATCTAATTTTGATACGTTTTCTCCGCTTAAAATATATTGACCGCTTGTTGGTTGATCAAGGGCACCCAGAATATGCATGAGGGTTGATTTTCCGGATCCTGATGGACCCATGATCGCCACGTATTCACCCTTATCTATTTGGAAGGAAACATTGTCTAAGGCGATCGTTTTAACTTCTCCAATACTATATATCTTTGAAAGTTTTGATACTTTTATCATATTATCTCCCCTGAATTCTGACATTTCCCCCTTGTCCACCGCCAAAGCTCCCAAATACAGATTTAGTCTGTTGTGTAGTTGTGCTGGTAGTTTGAGTTGTGGAAGTTATAACTATATCACCTTCACCTAAACCTGAGATTATCTCTGTTTGACTATCCGAAGCCAATCCAATTTCAACAATTTGATCAATAGGCTTTCCATTCTTCATTATCTGAACATAATTTGCTCCATCACTATTTATTTTTACTGCTGATGAAGATACTAATAGAACGTTATCTTTCGTGTTGGTGATAATATTTGCCGAAACACCCATATTGGGTAAAATCGTATTTGAATTAGTGTCTAAAAGAATTACCGTTGGATAATTTGTTACTCCAGATGAAACTGAGCCAACCATATCAATGGAAATAACCTTACCGGTAAAAGTTTTGTCAGAAAACGCATCAAAAGTAATTGTTGCCTTATCATCTATTTTTATTTTCGGAACATCGATTTCAGTCAGATTAATTGATAGTGTTGGGAGTGCGCTTGTTTTTATATTGGCAATTTTATTAGTGGTAGCCGAAGTATTACTACTTGACTGTGAATTGATGACTGTTCCTATTTGAAGAGAAAGACCAGAAACCGTTCCAGAGATCGGCGCATAAATAATTGGTGAGGCTTGTTGATAAGCGTACCAAGCGGTATTAAGTGAGGTTTGAGATTGTTCAATCGCTTTTTGCTGAGCTTTATATTTTGCCTCGGACGCAAGCCAATTATCCTCTGAAACTTTATAATCTGTTTGAGATTCTCTTTCTGGCGTATTTGGGGTTCCGTCACTATTTTCGTATAAACTATTTGTTGACAAGTCAAAGTGACTTTGCCACTTCGTAAACAGATCGGACTGGACAGTATATAAATTATCCTTAGCGGTCTGAAGCGAGTTCTTTGCTGATTGATACGACGCCCATGCCTGAGATGATTTTTGTTGACCTTCCAGATCAAGCTCTAACTCAGCGATCTTATCCCCTATTTTGACCACATCTCCGTCTTTAACGTATATATTTTTAACAACTCCTGTCGCCGAGGTTGTGATATTGCTACTATTGGTTGAGGCGACTGATCCAGAACCTGTAACTGCAACTATAAGATTTCCTTTAGAAACTTCTTCTGTTTGGTAGGAAATTTGATTTTTATTATTAAAAAATAATTTTGAAATTGAAAAATATCCAACTATTAAAATAACCGTCAATAAAATAATTTTTTTTATCAACGACAATTTTTTGATCTGTTGAAAGAATGTTGAAATTTTTCCAATAATTTTTTGCATGAATTGAATTTTAAATTATAAATCTGAAAATTAACTGTAATCAGGTAAATAAACCGTTACTGTTGTTCCTTTATTTATTTTACTTGTAATTTCAATTGTTCCTTTATGTTGATCAACTATCTTTTTTGCAATTGATAAACCCAAACCATAACCATTAATTCCTTTTTTTGATCTTGCTTTGTCAGACCTATAAAACCTATTAAAAAGATGTGGAATATCTTTTTCATCTATACCTATCCCTTTATCAGAGATTGAAACAATAATAGAGTTTTTTATTTTTTTTGATTTAATGGAAATAGTTGACCCTTCCTTACTATATTTGATAGCATTGTCCAAAAGGATTACAAAGAGATCTACTAAACCATACTTATCCCCGCCAAGAAGACCGTCGACAATTAAACTTTTTATCGTAATATTTCTATTTTTTGCTAAAGCTTCAATAGTTTGTAAAGATTCGTTGATAATCTGCTTTAAAGAGTTTTTTTCAAAGTGATTGTTTATCTTAGGTTTTTCATACTGAGCAAGTTGTAGTAAAGAATCTGAAAGTTTTTGTAGATCATTGACATCTTCAACGCTTTCATTCATTACTTTTTTGGCTTCAATAATGGTGAGATCTTTATCTCGCAGATTAACTTCAAGAGAACTTTTTAAGGCTGTTAAAGGAGTTCTGAATTCATGAGAAGCATCGGAGATAAATCGGTTTTGCTCTTCTACCATCTCTTGAATTGGACGTAAGGTTTTTCCGGCTAAAAAATATGAAAGACTACCTACGATAAAGAATATTCCGCTGTTGATAATTACCAGAATAAGGGCCAACCTATTTTTCATTTCTTCAACCAAGTCCGGATCCACAAAACGAATCTCCGGAGGCTTTGGAAAATAATTATTCTCCTGAAACCTTCGCTCTATCCTCAACCTTTGATTTTGAGAAAATCGGTCAATTTCACCAGTTATCCCTTTATAGATAATCAGACTGAAAGATATACTAATGAATATTAATATCAATAGATACCAAGCGGTTAATTTTAATCGAGCATTTTTAAACATATTTTTATTTCTCCCCAATTTTATATCCAAATCCTCTTACGGTATGAATCAAAGGTTTTCTAGTTTTAAAAGGTTTCTCAATTTTATTCCTTAAATTTTTTATATAAACTTCAATTGTATTTGGAAGAATATCGGCATCATAATCCCAAACATGTGAAATGATTTGATCCTTGGTAATGATGGTGTTTTTATTAGTGATCAGGTATTCAAGAAGTGAAAATTCTTTGCTGGAAAGTTTTATTTCTGCATCGTCTCTTTTTACTGAATAAAGTTTCTTATTTAATATCAAGCCCCCTACCGATAGATCTGTACTTAAAACTACTCCTTTTCTCCTTGTTAAAGCTCTAATTCTTGCCAATAATTCATCAAAAGAAAAAGGCTTGGTCATATAATCATCAGCTCCCGAGTCCAGACCGGCTACCTTATCTTCTGTTTGACCTTTAGCCGTTAACATTAAAATTGGAGTGTGGATTTTATTTTGCCGCAA
>PCTC01000005.1:0-5532 GCA_002786595.1 Candidatus Roizmanbacteria bacterium CG22_combo_CG10-13_8_21_14_all_34_12
CGGCCCAAATTGCTTTGGAAAAAGGATTTGATGGGGTAGACATTAACATGGGTTGTCCTGATAAAAGCGTGTTTAATCGAAGTGGAGGAGCCGGTTTAATTTTGCAACCAAAGCTTGCCAAAGAAATTATTTTATCAGTTAAAAAAGCGATAAAAGAAGGAATAAAAAAATTAAACATCAAAAAAGACATTACAATTTCTGTTAAAACCAGAACTGGTTATAAAATTCCTGAGACCAAAGAATGGATTGGAAGTTTGCTTGAGGCAGAACCGAATGTCATATGCATTCATGCGAGAACTTTTGCTCAAAAATATTCAGGGCTGGCTGATTGGAGTCAAATAGGAATTGCCGCCGATCTGGCAAAAAATACAAAGACAAAAATATTTGGCAATGGAGATATAAAAAGCAGACAGCAAGCACTGGAAAGGATCAAAGAATATAATTTAGCTGGTGTCTTGATTGGTCGCGGAGCATTAGGTAATCCTTGGATCTTTAAAGGAATAATTCCAACGACGGAAGAAAGGTTTATGGTGCTTCTTGAGCACTGTAAAAAGTTTACGGAATTTTTTCCAACGGCCGACCTTAGTATTATGAGAAAACATCTGGCTTGGTATGTAAAAGATTTTCCCCATGCAGCTGAAGTAAGAAATGAACTGATGCAAATAAATAGCATTGATGATGTGAAAAAAATACTTTCTAGAATCCAAGTGGTTCCTTGACAAGAATTAATTTGATTCTGTTCGGGATAGATTCTTTTTCAATAATAACCCACTTGCCAAAACCGCTTTTCATACCATAGACTTTCATTGCCCGTTCGTTTTCCAGATTAATGACATAATTTCTTATCCGATTAAAAGCCTCTTCAAGATTAGGAACTATTTTATTAGCGCCGGCAACGATCAAAACTTTTTTGGCAGCAAAAGGCAGGGCGCCTACTCGGCTGCCTGAAGCATCAACGGCGACCAACTTACCATCTTCAGTAATAGCGTTTACACTGGATAAAAAATAATCTGTTTTAGTAAGGGCTTTTCTTCTTAAGTCAGACTGCTTCCCATAATCTTTTTCTTTAAGGATATCTTCGTGTAAATTTTTCCAGTTATGATTTCCTGATTTTAACATCTCAGAAAATCCAATTTGTATCAGAGTAGTTGAAGATCCGTTCATTATTTTCGAACCCTCAGGAATACTTTTTTTTATTTCTTCCAGCGCTTGTTCTTTTGAATCAGCCAAGATTACTTTGACTCCATGATCTTTGAGAGCAATAATTGTTTTATCTATAACTTCGAGACTTGGAACTTTTGAATAATCCATATTTACCTGAACAACTTTCATATTATTAATATTTAATGTATAATTATTACTATATAAAATATAGTACTTAAGATTTTATAGTACTTTTATAAATAATGCAATAGTATTTTATGAAAACAAACAAAAAAGAAGAAAAACATTATAATCATCTTTTAAAAACAATCGGGGATTATTGGACCCTATCCATAATCATGGAATTAAAAAAGGGGAAGAAAAGATTTTGTGAGCTGGAAAGAGCAATAAATAAAATCAACCCGGTTACGCTTACAGAAAGATTAAAGAGGTTAGAAAAAGTAAAATTTATTGACCGGGAAAAAGAATTGTCTGATAAATTATCAGTGACCTACAGTTTAAATAAAAATGGTTTGAAGTTAATTCCAATAATAAACGAAATAAATTTTTTCGCAAGCAATCTGTGATTTAAAAAGTCTAAATATTTGTCGTTCCCACGTACTTGCCTACACAAGCAGGGGCGGAAATCCAGACTAAACAAACCTTCTAGGATTTATGATAATAAAAAAACTGGGACTTTTAATTCTAATTTACCAATTTTTAGAAAAACATTATTGGTAATTTTACTTAGTTTTTCTTTATTAATTAATTTTTTTAGCTGTTGTAAATCATTTTTTCTCTGCCCAATATTTTTCCTTACAAATAATCCCCAAGTTTTTAAACCAAAGCTATATATACAGTATAGAGTTTCTGGAGAAACAGTTTTTAGCTTGGTACTTTCGAAAGATGAGTTAATAATGCCATTTGAGGGAAAAGAAAATTTAATACCAGGATATAGTTCAACTTGAACCCTATTATTTAAATTGCCAAAATCAGTAGTCATAATCTCTAAATTATTTCCATTTTTTTCAAATCTAAAATATTTTGTTTGAGCCAATTTTTGTAACGGTTTATAAAAAGGGAATTTTTTATCGACAAAAGTATATTACTGATATCCGAGACTTAGTAGATTATTTTTAATAAAATTAAAATTTTTTACTTCACAAATAATATCAATATCTTTTATTTTTCTATCATAGGATTTTTTAGTAAAAGATAGTAAAGATACTGAACCAATGCAAAAATATTTTTGATCGGAAGGAATTATTTTAATAAAATCTTCTAAAATAGGAGAAACCCATCGATTGTCTGAATGCATGAATTAATTTTACACTAACAAATCATATACTTGGTGTTTAAAGCGATATTATCTTGTGAACGACCGTCCTTAAGATATTATTAATTGCTTTTATTTCTCTGTTTTGAGTTAGACTCTTTTAAATATAGAGTAACTTGAAGTACTTCTTTAGCCATTTCGTTCATGGGATCAATCTTTAAAGCCTCATTTATATAAATTAGAGCCTGATTATAATTCTCTTCTTTATTTTCAAGTACAGCTAAATCGCATAAGATTTGGATATCTTCAGGAAAAATATAATGAGCTTTTTCCATTAATTTCCTTCCAACATTAGAATTGCCATTCATAAAATGGGTCCAACCAAAAAGATGCAAGACTCTCGGATTATTTGGAAGAAGTTTATCAGCTTTTGATAATGTATCAATTGATTCAATAAATCTTTCTTGTTTGCATAGAGCTTCACCTAGAAGATAATATATCTCTGGATTTTTTTGATCAACTTTTAATACTTGACGAAGTATCTTTTCTGCCTCCTCCCATTGAGTCAGCTCAAGGCATTTATCAGCTTGTTTTATTAGTTTTTTTACATTAACTTTAATCATAGTCGACTTTTTTCCCACTCATCAAACCAAAGAACTTATTAGAAATTTGTTAATTCTGTTCACAATTTTATTTTACATTATTAATGCTTCCCCAAGTTCAAGTAATTAGAACCTCTTTTGATAATTAGGCTCGTTTTAATTATCTTAATTGACATTATATAAATTAATTTATGATATTTTATATACTCTACGTAAAGATATGCATATTTTTATCAATCTTTTCTTTTTAATCTTCTCCTTATTAAATCCAGCTATTGGATCATCAATTTATATTATTTTTCTTATTTTATTTGAAACTTATATAACGTTCGTCCAAATCAACAAAATAAAAGTAAAAAACATTGATAGTAAATATACTCATGCAGAAATTGAAATAATTGAAAGATATCATGTTTTTTTCCAATATCCTATTGTGTCGAGATTTTTCTCATCAGTATTATCAGGAATCCAATTATCTACATTTATATTAACCCCATGGTTTTTACTTAAAGGATTATGGATCCAAGGTATTTTAGTAGGAATAAACTATTTTATCGCTTCTCAACTAGCAGTTATATTAAATCCGCAACACTTTTTGCACGATAATATTGAAAAAAACAGAATTAAAGATCAGGAACTTAAAGAAAGATTTAAAAGAGATATGGAAATTCTTGATTCTGCCTTAAAGAAAATGTATTTAAATAAAACCTAATCATATCCCCCATAGCTGGAGTAGCTATAATTTTCCTAATTCTTCTCACAATTTTATTGTGTATTAATATCTACCCATTGATGAAATTAATAATAGTGAGAAAAAACATTTACAATTAAACAAAGAGACAAAATATTATTAATTAACATCAAAACATATATTAATGCAAAGACATTTATTATTATAAAAGAAGCATTCTTTGTAGCGCCTGCACCAATAATATCTCTAAGTTTTTTACCTTCTTTAATTGGATTAACTTTTCCATTTATTGAATTTTCAATTTCATTAGCTTTTGTCATCCAAAATTCACTCCACATAAAACCTCTTTCTGTCATCTTATACCACAAATAACACAATAAAAGACCTAGCACAGGAGTAAGCCAAAAAATTATTTTAAAAAACCAAGGAAAACTGAAGTCTTTATTATAAGTAAAACCTATAAACCCAATAAAAATTGTATTTACAACAAGCATTGCATTGTATCTATTCCACTGAATTTCGCCCTCGGAGTTTTTTAAATCTAATACAGAACTATATTTTATCCTAGCATTTTCCAAATCTTCAACATCAATTTTCATATGAGTATTTTAATTATTGATTCAAGCAAATTATATACCCGGAGTTTTGTTTAGGCAAGTATTAAAGGAAATTATTTTTCCCACCTCGAAATAGAAAGATCGACCTTGTTGTTTTTGAAAAATACTTCTTCTTCGATTAACATTTTTTTCTTTTTATTAATTCCACCAACGCCGGAGTATCCAGTCAGTTTTCCGTCGGAGGCGACGACGCGGTGACAGGGGGTTCGGGAGAGCATCAGGATTATTTTTCATGAATACTCCGACGGCCCGGGCCGATTTTGGTTTCCCTGCCAGTTGTGCCAGCTGTCCGTACGTCGCCACTTTTCCTTTGGGGATGAAGAGACAAATTTTATAAATATTGGTTTCGAAAGAAATTAATTTTTTGCCTTTCATTTTAAAAGTTGATTAACGATTCTGTAGACATCTTTACGATGATGAATTAAAACAATATGAATTTCTTGTGAGGTTTTTCTATAAACAATCCGATAGTTTCCAATTCGTGCACGAAAAATATCTTTAAAACCGGAAAGCTTTACTTCATTTATTATTGAATTTTCTATTAAAGAACTAATTTTTCTAGTGACAGCAATTTGATCAATTTTGGGAATTTTCCTTAATTCCTTTTTAGCTCTTGAAGAAACTATTATCTTCATATATTAAGTTCTTTTAAAACCTTGTCAAAGTCTTCTCCCTTTTTAAAATCGGTTGTTTCTACGGCTCTTTTATCAATATTATCTTCAATAAATGCAACAATCTTTTCGTAAAGATCTTTACCTAATAAGTAACCCTTGATTTTATTACGATTTTCAACAGCAATTGGATAATATAATGCTTCTCTAATTGCTTTAGATGGATTAATTTTGAGCTGGGAAATAGATATGGTATTCATTATAATAACAATAGTATCAATCACCAGGTCTTTTGTCAAGACCTATTTATAGGTCATATAGTTATCTCAATAATTTTTTCTTTCGATTTTTCTCCGGAGATAATATTAATCTTTGAAATTGTTGTACTAAAATATTTCGCCAATGTTTTTACAATTTCTTTATTGGCCTTTCCTTTTTCCGGAAGAGAGTTAATAGAAATAGAATAATGGGCCTCATCAATTTTGATCAACTTTTTTATCTTTGCCTTAGTTTTTACTCTGACAAAAATTTTCATAGAAATAACTTTATATAATAATATTATCAATTAACCTTGTTTTACCAACAAACGCAG
>PCTC01000005.1:5587-7773 GCA_002786595.1 Candidatus Roizmanbacteria bacterium CG22_combo_CG10-13_8_21_14_all_34_12
TATTTTTTTGTAAATAATTCTTCATCTCTTTTTTAATAAGTTGGACACTTTTATTTCCAGATAATATTAATTTTTTTGCCAACAATAAAGATTGATACAGACTTAATGCTTGTGATCTTTCTTGAGGATTTAAAAAAATATTTCTTGAAGAAAGAGCGAGTCCGTCTTTATCCCGAACAGTTGGAACAACATTAATATTTATTGGTAAATTCAAATCATAAACCATTTGTTTGACAACAACAGATTGCTGAAAATCTTTTTGACCAAAATAAGCATGAGTTGGATTAACGAGATTAGATAATTTTAAGACAACGGTGGCAACGCCGGAGAAATGTCCCGGGCGACTTTTCCCTTCAAGAATATTTGAGAGATTATTTGGCGTGACATAAGTTTGAAAACCATTCGGGTACATTGTTTTTGCATTAGGATAAAATAAATAGTCAATTTTTTCTTGCTCTAATAATTGTTTATCTTGTTCAAAAGGTCGGGGATATTTAACAAGATCTTCTGTTGGAGAGAATTGAGCTGGGTTAACAAATATAGAAACAACTGTCACATCGTTTTTATTCTTTGATTCTTTGACTAGTTTTAAATGTCCTGCGTGGAGTGCCCCCATAGTTGGGATAAAACCAATTGTTCTACCATTTTTACGTAACTCTGAAGAAATTTTTCGTATCTGTTCCAAGGAAAATACTGTTTTCATAAATTTAATAATGATAAAATGTAATTATAAACAAATATGATTCTTAATCGCAAAAAGAAATATCTCCAGATCGCTTTAAATTCAAATCTTGGTGATGCTTATTCTATCATTCGGTCTTTACCGAAAAGTGACAGAATTATTATAGAAGCAGGGACACCGCTTATCAAAGAATATGGGGTTGACGTTATAAGACAACTGGTAAGTTATTGGTCTTTAGGAGATATGACTGGTAATCAATATATTGTTGCCGATCTAAAGACTATGGATCGCGCCGAGACAGAAGTTCAGATGGTAAAAAACGCCGGAGCTTCAGCCGCAGTTTGTTTGGGACAAGCCTCATTGGAGACAATCAACAGTTTTATTGAGACTTGTCAAAAAGAGGAAATTGATAGTATGTTAGACATGATGAACATAGAATATCCGGTAAAAATTCTCCGGCAACTAAAAAAACAACCAAATGTAATCATTTTACACCGGGGAGTAGATGAAGAAAAATTTAATAAAAATAAACCAATTCCTTATGCGCAAATCAATAAAGTATTAAGTAGCTACAACGTTATGTTATCAATCGCAGGAGGAGACTCTCTCCGTGAAGTTCAAAGGGCAATTTTTAATGGGGCAAATATAGTCGTTGTTTGGAAAGAATTTTATAAATCATCAAGCAGTACAGGAAAATTAGCCGAAGATTTTTTAAAGGAAATTAAATAAATTAAACTTTACCGGCAAGTTTTTTAAAACCCTCGAGAACTTCTATTGGTAAAGCAAAGACGACAGTGTTTGAAGGATTGGCAGTAGTAGCTTCGATTGTTTGCAAAGTTCTTATTGAAATAGCGCCACTTTTTGAAAGCATTGCCATAGCCTTATTTAAATTATCGGCGGCAGAAAGCTCTCCTTGAGAACGGATAATAGTCGCTCTTCTCTCCCGTTCGGCCTCAGCCTGTTTAGCCATAACTCTTTTCATATCAGCCGGGATTTCAATATCTTGGATTTTAATGGCGGTGACGTCGATTCCCCAAGTGGTTGTTTCCTGATCAACAATCGTTTTAATTTCATCAGCTAATTTTTGTCTTTCACCAAGCAAAGTATCAAGTTCAACGCCACCAATAACATCTCGAAGAGCTGTCTGGGCATATTGGGTAATAGCATAACTATAATCCTGAATTTTTAAAACAGCATCCTCCGGTTTGATTACTTGGAAATAAACAACTGCATTGATGCCGACCGGAACATTATCTTTAGTGATCACTTCCTGGGAGGGAATATCAGAAGTGGTAATTCGAATATCTGTCCGAATAACCCGTTGGAAAATGGGAATAAGAATATTTAATCCCGGTTGAAGAGTATGTGAATACTTTCCTAAAGTTAAGACAATTCCTCTTTCGTACTGATTAATTACAACCAATATTTTTGGCACAAAAACCACCAACAAAATAAAAACAAAAACGACAAAAGATATAGAAAAACTTAACATATTTATTTACTC
>PCTC01000018.1:0-3270 GCA_002786595.1 Candidatus Roizmanbacteria bacterium CG22_combo_CG10-13_8_21_14_all_34_12
CGTTTTCTTAAACAAATGTGACATGGTCGCCGATAAAGAAATCTTGGATTTAGTCGAAATGGAAGTAAGAGATTTGTTAACTAAATATAAATTTCCTGGTGATAAAGTTCCAGTCATTAGAGGATCTGCGGTTAAAGCATTAGCAGATGATCCAGAAGGTTTAAAAGCAATTGAACTTCTTATGAAGACAGTTGACGAATATATTCCGGATCCAGTTAGACCAGTTGATAAACCATTTTTGATGCCGATTGAAGACGTCTTCACAATTTCCGGAAGAGGAACAGTAGTTACAGGGAGAGTTGAAAGAGGTATTGCTAAGGTGAATGAAGAAATGGAAATAGTTGGAATTAAAGACACTAAAAAGACAGTTATTACCGGAGTTGAGATGTTTAAGAAAACCTTAGACGAAGCTCGAGCAGGTGACAATGTCGGATTGCTACTTAGAGGAGTAGAAAAAGGAGACGTTATTCGTGGACAGGTGATTGCCAAACCAGGTTCAATTAAACCACACACAGAATTTGAGGCAGAAATTTATATCTTAACAAAAGACGAAGGTGGACGACACACACCATTCTTTAAAGGATATCGACCTCAATTTTATATCAAAACCACTGATATTACCGGAGAGGTAGAATTGCCAGCCGGTGTTGAAATGGTTATGCCAGGAGATAATGTCAAAATCAAGGGTAAATTAATCTATCCAGTTGCTATGGAAGAAGGATTGAAATTTGCAGTACGCGAAGGTGGACATACAGTTGGAGCTGGAGTTGTCACGAAAATCATTAAGTGATACCAATCAACGAATGAATCCTAATCAACTAATATTTGTAGATTAGGATAAGATTTGTAGATTCGGATCTTATATTGCACTTTAATACTATGCCGAAAGGAAGAATTAGAATTAGGCTTAAGTCGTATGACCATCGTTTAATTGATGAAACGTGTCAAAAAATAGTTGATACGACGATCAGAACTGGTGCCAACGTTGTTGGGCCAATTCCATTGCCTACAAAAAGTGAAATATTTGTAGTCAATAAAGCCTCTTTTATTGATAAAGATGCAAGAGAGCATTTTGGTTTAAAAACTCACAAAAGAATGATTGATATTTTAAATCCTACCAATCAAACGATTGACTCTCTGATGCATCTCGAACTTCCTGCCGGTGTTGAAGTTGAAGTAAAAATGTGATCCTTAGGGTAATAAATTCTGCTTGAAGATTTTGAATCATTGTTATATAATGCTATTTACATGTTAACTATCCTTTTGTTCGGGAACGAAGGATTTTTTTTAGACACTATATATTATGGTAGCATTTCTGTTAGGAAAAAAGTCGGTCTCGTCCCAACAATTTGATAAAAAAGGAGATAGAATTCCAACAACATTCATAGATACTTCTTCTTGTCATTTAATTAGCGTAGTCACTCCAGATAAAAGAGGGTATTTTTCCGTCAAGCTTGGATTTGGCCAAACTAAAAATATTAAAAAACCAGCAAAAGGTGAATTAGATAAAGCGGGGATAAAGACCCCGCTTCGTTTTTTTAGAGAATTTCGATTAGAAGATTACAAAGAAAAAGTTAAAATAATTGAAGAAGGAACAAAGAAAGGGGTTCAAATTGGGGAAGTTAAAATTTTTTCTGGAGATGTTATCAATCCAACTCTTTTTATAAAAAGTGGTGATTTGATAACCGTTTCGGGTACATCTAAAGGAAAAGGATTTCAAGGAGGAGTTAAACGTCATGGATTTAAAGGAAGATCACACACTCATGGAGCATCACGCGACGAGCGAGCTCCTGGATCAATTGGAATGACAACCACTCCTGGTAGAGTCTTTAAGGGAAAAAGAATGGCCGGTCGAATGGGTAACGACCGCGTGACAATCAAAAATATTGAAATAATAGAAGTTAAAGAAAATGGTTTATTGATCAAAGGATTGGTCGCTGGTGCAAAGGACGGGTTGTTAGAAATTAGGGGCTAAAAATATGGTCGAAATAAAAAAAGTAGAAAAAAAATCAAAATTATCTTTATCCATCTATAGTATTGATGGTAAAGAACAGAAAACTATTGAACTACCGAAAGATGTTTTTGCCGCTACTGAAAATAAAAGTTTATTAGCTCAAGCAGTAAGAGTTTACTTAGTAAATCAAAGACAAGGTAATGTTAAAGTAAAAACACGAAGTGAAGTGACCGGATCAACCAGAAAAATTTATCGTCAAAAAGGGACAGGAAAGGCTCGTCACGGCGCCATTAAAGCTCCTATCTTTGTTGGTGGTGGAATTGCTCATGGTCCAAAACAAAAAGATTATAATCTGAAGTTTAATAAAAAAGAAAAAAAATTAGCTTTATATGGTGCTTTATCAATAAAATTAAAGGAAAAGAAAATATTTGGTTTAGATGAAAAAGCTCTAACAATGAACCCAAAAACCAAAACAGTTGCTAATTTTCTTAAAGTTTTGAAACTAGTTGGAAAAAATAATTTGATGATTTTGAAAAAAATATCTGGAAAAAATAATTTAGTCCTTGCAATGAGAAATATTTCCAACATTTCTTTTGTTGATGTAAATTCATTAAATCCTTATTTAATACTAAAAAGCAGCAGTTTAATTTTTGTTGAGAATGCCTTAGAAGTTTTTAATGATAAACCAAAAAATGATAATAAATAAAGTTTTAATTAAGCCAATCTTGACTGAAAAAGCCACAGATTTAGTTCAAAGTAATGTTTATATGTTTGAAATCGATTTAAAAGCGAATAAACATCAGGTAAAACAAGCTTTGGAAAAACTTTATAAGGTAAAAACAGGAGAAGTAAAAGTAATGATAAGAAAAGGAAAAGAAAAAAGAGTTGGAAAAAAAGGATTGCTTAAAAAAACAGCTAATAGAAAAATTGCCTTTGTTAAGTTAAATGAAGGTAAAATTGACTTATTTCCTCAAAAATAATTATGAATAAAAAAATATTATCTAAAAAAGTTAAACCGGTAAAAAGCTTGATGCTGATTTTGAAAAAAAGATCGGGCCGCGATAATAGCGGTCAAATTTCCGTCCGTCATCAAGGCGGAAGACAAAAAAGGTTTTACCGTGTGATTGATTTTAAAAGAGATAAACGAGATATTGAAGCGGAGGTTGTTCGAATTGAGAGAGATCCAAACAGAAATGTTTTTATTGCCTTGGTTAAATATAAAGACAATGAATTAAGATACATTCTTTGTCCTAATAAGCTTGAAATAGGCGATAAAATTATTGCCAGTGAAAATGCTGAAATAAAACTTGGAAATG
>PCTC01000018.1:3311-25292 GCA_002786595.1 Candidatus Roizmanbacteria bacterium CG22_combo_CG10-13_8_21_14_all_34_12
AATGTTGAACTTTATATAGGAAAAGGCGGACAGATGATAAGGTCAGCCGGAACTGCCGCCGAAGTCATAGCCAAAGAAGATAAATTTATTCATCTCAAACTGCCATCGGGTGCAGTCCAAAGGTTTTTTAAAGATTGTTGGGCGACGGTCGGTCAGCTAGGAAACATAAATTTTAAAGATGAGATAATTGGCAGTGCCGGAAGAAAACGACTCATGGGAATTAGGCCAACTGTTCGAGGCACAGCTCAAAATCCCCGCAGCCATCCACACGGTGGAGGAGAAGGAAGATCAGGAGAGGGAATGCACCCAAAGACTCCTTGGGGGAAGTCAGCTCGCGGAACGAGAACTAGAAATAAAAATAAATGGAGTAAATCACTAGTTATAAAAAGACGTAGGAAATAATTATGGAAACTAAAGCGTATTTTGTCAATTTGCCAGTTTCACCGAAAAAAGCCCGTTTTTATTTACCCGCAATTAAAAAATTGAAACCGGCTGAAAGCTTGGAATTCTTAATGTACGAAAATACCGATGCGTCTGAAATTTTATACAAAGCTATTAAATCGGCTCTTAGCAGCGCTCGACAGATATTGAAAGTAGAAGACAATCTGTTAAACTTTAAACTCCTAAGTGTTGAACAAGGGCAAAAATTAAAGCGCTATAGACCGGGTTCTAGAGGAAATGCTAAGCCCATCAATAGAAGAATGAGCCACATAAAGATTATCTTGGAAGTAAGGTCTGTAAATAAAGTTGATAAAAAAGTTGAAATAAAACAAATTGTAAATAAAGAAATATCAAATATCAAAGATCAAAAATCAAAAACTAAATTAAAAATTGAAAAATCTAAAAAGTAATGGGACAAAAAGTTCATCCAAGAGGTTTACGTCTTGGGATAATATACAATTGGAATTCAAGATGGTTCTTTTCAAATAAAAGAGCCTTCAAAGATTCCTTGATATCAGATTTGAAAATAAGAAAAGTTTTAATGAATAAATTAGCTTTTTCTTCAGTAACTCAAATAGATATAGAAAGAGCGATAAATAGAATTACTTTGATTATTTATGCTGTTAAAGTTGGTATGATAATTGGTCGGGGTGGAAAAGGGTTGGAAGAAATAAAACAGTTTGTTCTTGATAATCTAAGAAAAAGTGAAAAAGTCAAAGAACTGAAGATTGATATTAAAATTGAACCCGTCAAAAAACCATTTTTAAATTCATATTACGTAGCCCAATTAGTTGCGGAGAAGTTGATAAAAAATTTTCCCCACCGTTCTACGGTTCACAATGCTATGAATAAAGTAATGGAAGCTGGTGCTAAAGGTGTAAAAATCCAATTAGGAGGAAGAGTTGGTGGAGCCGAAATTTCCAGAAGAGAGAAATATTTCTTGGGATCAGTTCCAACATCCACAATTAGAGAAGACGTTGATCTGGCAAGATACCCAGCCCTTACAAGATCAGGATATGTGGGAGTGAAAGTTTGGATATGTAAGAAAGTTAATAGTTAATAGTGAAAAGTTAAGAGTTACTTGAATAATTCTTAATTTTTAACTTTTAATTTTTAATTAAAGTTATGTTAGCACCAAAAAGACAAAAATATAGAAAACAATTTAGAGGAACTTTTAGGAAGATTGCCGTTAAAGGCGATAGACTAAATTTTGGTTTTTATGGTTTAAAGGCAATGAAAAGTGCCTGGATAAAAGACCGGGAAATTGAATCGGCTAGAGTTATTTTTGCCCGAGGTACAAGAAAGAGCGGTAAATATTGGTTTAGGATATTTCCGGATAAACCGTTTACTAAAAAACCTCCGGAAGTGACAATGGGTTCAGGAAAAGGCGATGTGGCCTATTTTGTAGCCAGTGTTACACCGGGAAGAATATTATTTGAGATTGATGGGTTATCAAAAGAAGAATCAATTAAAGTACTGACTGATGTTGCATCAAAAATATCGGTAAAAACAAAAATTGTTAGCAAAGAAATATAAATTATTAAAATATTTATGAAAAAAATTACTAAGACATACAACGAAAAAACCAGTAAAGAATTAGCAAAAGAAGCTAATTTGATAAGAGAAGAAATTGCCAAATTACAGTTATCTTTTAAGAGTAACCCTCCAAAAGATACAAACAGTTTGGTAAAAAAAAGAAAACAATTAGCAGTTTTATTAACGGTTCTTGGCGAAAAAAAGAATACAAAATAATTATATGAAAAAAACATTGATTGGAAAAGTAGTTTCGACAAAAATGACAAATACAGTAGTAGTAATGGTTGAAAGAAAATTTAGACATGCTGTCTATCATAAAGTTATTATCCGACATAAAAAATATAAAGCTCATAATGAAAAATTAAGTTTGCAAATGGGTGATGTAGTCAAGATTGAAGAAACAAGACCAATTTCAAAAGATAAACACTTTAAAGTAATACAGAAAATATAAATATTATAAATTTTATAAAAATTATAACGATTATAACTATATGCTTCAGCTAAGAACAATTTTAAACGTCGCAGATAATAGTGGTGCCAAAAAGGTATCGATGATTGGTATGTCTAAAATGGGTAACAGAAAATTTGCCTATTTAGGTGAAGTGATAAATATTACCGTAATGGAAGCACAGCCTTTTGGTATGGTAAAAAAAGGTGAAGTTCACTCAGCTGTTATTGTCAGGACAAGAAAAGAAGTTAGAAGAAAAGATGGTAGTTATATAAGATTTGACGAAAATGCCTGTGTAATACTCGCAAGCAAAGAAGTAAAAGATCCAAAAGGAACAAGAATTTTTGGTCCAATTGCAAAAGAAGTTAAAGAAAATGGTTTTTCAAAGATAGCAAGTTTAGCCGAAGAAATTTATTAAATATTATAAAAATTATAATAATTATAACGATTATATGAAACTCAAGAAGGGCGATAAAATAAAAATGAGAATCGGTAAGGACAAAGGCAAAGGCGGAGTAGTAGAAAAAGTTTATAAAAATTCTAATAAAGTGCTGGTCACAGGAATGAATCTTTATAAAAGACATGTAAAGAAAAATGAAAAAATGCCACAGGGCGGAATTGTTGAAATACCAAGAGCAATAAATGTTTCAAAATTAAGCCTCGTTTGTCCTAAATGCGAGAAATTGACAAGAATAGGATTTGTAATTGAAAAAAATAAAAAATTTAGAATTTGTAAAAAATGCGATAGCAAGATATAAATATGACATTTAAAGATTTTTACAACTCAGAGGTAGCCCCGAAATTAACAAAAGACTTAGGTGTTAAAAATCTTATGGCTGTGCCTAAAATAATTAAAATTGCTATTAATGTTGGAGCCGGTGAGGCTGTAACTAACAAAAATGTTATTGAAAAAATTCAGGAACAGATATCAACAATTACTGGACAAAAAGCTTTAATTACAAAAGCTAGGACGTCCGTTTCTGCCTTTAAAATCAGAAAAGGACTCGCAATTGGAGTTAAGGTGACTTTGAGAGGAAAAAGAATGTATCATTTTTTGGAAAAATTGATTAAAATAGTGATTCCTCGATTGAAGGACTTTAGAGGAATTCCAGAAAGTAATGTTGATCAAAATGGTAACTTGAATATTGGTTTTCCCGAACAAATAATATTTCCTGAAATAGATTTCGATAAAATTGATAAAATAAGAGGTTTGCAAGTAACGGTAGTCACCAATGCAAGAAACAAAGAAAAAGGAAAAAAATTATTTGAAATGTTAGGAATTCCCTTTAAGAAATAATTATGGCAAAAACATCCGATGTAGTTAAATTTCTAAAAAAACAAAAATTTAAAGTACGATTTCATAATCGTTGCTCTATCTGCGGAAGATCGAGAGGATATATGAGACGTTTTGGACTATGCAGGATTTGTTTTAGAGAAAAGGCATTACAGGGAGATATTCCCGGAGTTAAAAAAATTTCACTATGAGCAGATCAAGAAAAAAAGGACCATATATTGATGACAGGTTAATGAAAAAAGTTTTAAAGCAAAAAGAGACAAATGATAATACGGCTATTAAAACATGGTCACGAGCATGTCAAATCCCGCCCGATTTTGTTGGGCATAAATTTGGGATTCATAACGGCAGAAAATTTATAGAAGTTTCTATAACTGAAAACATGGTTGGTCACCGATTAGGAGAATTTTCGATTACTCGAACATTCAGAAGCCATGGAAAAGTTACAAAAAAAGTTGTTGAGGCAACATAAAAATATATGGAAAATTCAATTATTGATCTAGTGATCAGAATTAAAAACGGGTATATGGCAAGAAAGGCAACTATTGAGTCGCCTCATTCGAAATATAAAGTAACGATTTTAAAAAAATTGTTAGATTTAAAATTTATTGAAAACTATTCAGTTAAAGGCGAAATTAAAAAGAATATTATAATTAATTTAAGCTATGAAGAAGGTAATCCGGCCATAGCTGATGTAAAAATTTATTCAAAACCGGGAATGAGATTGTATATATCTTATAAAAATTTGAAACCTGTTTTGAGTGGTTTCGGTTATTCAATTCTTTCCACTTCAAAAGGTATTATGACAGACAAAGAAGCAAAAAAAGCAAAGTTAGGTGGAGAATTATTATTTAGTTTTTGGTAATCCCCTTGGCGGGATAAATTTTATGTCTAAAATAGGTGAAAAACCAGTTGTTTTATCAAGCACAGTCAATTTAACTATTGATAATAATAAAGTCAATATTAAAGGCCCTCAAGGGGAAATGTTTTTTGATGTGCCTAAAAAATTAACTTTAATAAAAGAAGGAAACAATCTAATTATTAAAAGAAATAATAATGACAAAAAAGTTAAGTCGTTACATGGTTTATATCGACAACTGTTAGGAAATGCAATATCGGGAGTAGAAAAACCTTGGGAAAAAAAATTAGAAGTAGTAGGAACCGGTTACACGGTAAAATTGCAAGGCGAAAATCTGGTCTTTAAGATAGGATATTCTCATTTGGTAACCTTTAAGAAACAACCGGGGATAAAATATAAAGTTGAGGGAAATAATAAAGTAACTGTCGAAGGATATGATAAGCAGATGGTCGGACAGGTAGCCTATCAAATAAAAATGATTAGAAAACCTGACGTATATAAAGGTAAAGGAATTAGATATTTGGGTGAAAAATTAAGAATTAAACCTGGTAAAAAGGCAAAGGCCGCAGGCACAGCTGCCTAATCAATAATATGACAAACATAAACTTAGATCGAAAACTTCGAAGAAAAAGAAGAGTTAGTTCCAATATTCATGGTACGAGTGATCGTCCGAGAATATCTGTTTTTCGATCCAGCAAATATATTTATGCTCAGGCAATTGACGATAAAACAAGAAAAACTATTTTAACTTTTTCTAATTCGGATTTAAAAAAAGACGCTGGTTTTAAAAAAGGTAAAAAAAGAGACGATTCAAAAAAGATTGGTATTGAACTATCAAAAAAACTTATTGAAAAAAAAATATTAAGTGGAGTGTTTGATAGAGGGTCCTATGCATATAATGGCAGAGTTAAAGCCATAGCAGAAGGATTAAGAGAAGGCGGTTTTAAGATATAAAAAATTACTAATTTCTAATTACTAAATATAATGTTTAATCAATATAGACAAGAAGATAAAGAATTTCAAGAAAAAGTCGTTAAAATAAGAAGAGTCTCTAAAAAGACGACAGGTGGTAACTATGTGACTTTTTCTGCATTAGTTGTTGTGGGAAACCGAAAAGGAAAAGTTGGCATTGGATTGGGCCGATCTCTTGAAGTACCTCCGGCAATTCAAAAAGCCATTAGTTATGCAAAAAAACATATGATCACGGTTCCAATGAGAAACAAAACTATTCCTCACGAAGTGAGAGTAAAATTTAAAGCAGCTTTAATATTATTAAAACCGGCTCCGGAAGGAACTGGGCTCAAAGTTGGAAGCGTCACTCGTGTAATTTTAGATTTAGCTGGGGTTGAAAATGCCTCCGGAAAAATCATCGGTTCTAGGAATCAAATTGTTAATACTTATGCAATTATGAAGGCTTTAAGCTTGTTACGTACTAAATTTTAATTACTTATATGAATAATTTTTTGTCCAATTTACCGAAAGTAAATATTAAGAAGAAAAAGCGACTAGGTCGCGGACTTGGTAGTGGAAAAGGATCAAAATCAGGACGCGGAACAACCAGACATCAGAAGGCCCGCGAAAGTATCCCTCTTCATTTTGAAGGTGGACAAGGGAGAATTGTTAAAAAATTTCCACTTTTGCGTGGTAAAGGAAAGAATAATTCTATTAAAGAAAAAGCTTTTGTAATAGATCTTGAAGTTTTAAATAATTTGAAGGACAATTCAATTGTAAGTAGAGAAACGTTGATTAAAGAAAATATCATCACAAATGGAAAAGAAAAGTTACCGATAAAAATTTTAGCCAATGGCCAATTGAAAAAAAAGTTGATTGTTAAACTGCCTGTATCTAAAAAAGTTAAAGAAGCTGTCGAAAAACTCGGCGGTCAGGTTGAACCCTAAAAAATGATCAAAAAAATAATTGAAAAAATAAACGTTCTTCTCAAAGATCCAGAGTTGAAAAGAAAAGTTATATTTACTTTATTTATTTTTTTAGCTTTCCGTTTTTTTGCTTTCTTACCTGTCCCGGCAATTAATTTAGTAAAACTTCGGGCTTTGTTTTCACAGAATCAGTTTCTTTCCTTGCTTGATATATTTTCCGGAGGGACATTAATAAACTTTTCAGTTATGGCCTTAGGTTTAAATCCCTATATCAACGCTTCAATCGTTTTGCAAATGCTAACAATGATGATTCCTCATTTAGAGAATTTGTCCAAAGAGGGAGAATATGGGAGAGCAAAAATAAATCAGTACACGCGAATGTTGACGGTTCCCTTGACGATAGTTCAGGCGATTGGTATATTTATGCTTCTCAGAAACCAAAAAGTAATCAGTGTTTTAAGCCCGATTGAATTCTTCTCATTTATTGTAACTATGGTTGCCGGTACATTTATCCTAGTTTGGTTTGGTGAACTGATCTCTGAATTTGGTCTTGGAAATGGAATATCGCTGCTGATTTTTGCCGGAATCGTTGGCCGGCTTCATGTTTTACTCGGAAGGACTGCAACCGTATTTAACCAAGAAATTATTTTTAATATGATAATCTTTTTGGCGTTGTCCCTGTTTGTTATTGCGGCCATCGTTTTTATTAATGAGGCGACGAGAAGAATCCCTGTACTCTATGCAAAAAGAATCAAAGGAAATAGAATGTATCAGGGAGCAACTAATTTTTTACCTTTAAAACTTAATCAGGCTGGCGTTATTCCAATTATTTTTGCTGTCTCATTTGTTCTTTTTCCTCAATTAATCGGTAACTTTTTAAAATATGTAAAAAATCCAGCTTTAGCCAGTATAGGAAATTTTCTTTCAACGGTTTTTTCTCCAACTGGTTTTTTCTATAATTTTTTCTATTTTTTTCTTGTGGTTGGTTTTACCTATTTTTACACGATCATTGTTTTTAATCCGCAAAAAATTTCTGAAGAAATCCAAAAACAAGGTGGATTTATCCCTGGAATACGTCCGGGTACGGCAACAAAAGAATATTTACAAAGAATTTTATATAGAATTACAACGGTAGGAGCAGTGTTTTTAGGAGTAATTGCTATTATGCCTGTTTTAGTTTCAAAAATAACCGGTATGACAAATTTAGTGATAGGAGGCACCGGTATTTTAATCGTTGTTTCAGTAATTCTTGAGACGTTTAAGACAGTTGAGTCGCAGTTGGTAATGAGAAATTATGACCGTTTTGTTAAATAAATGTTATAACAATTATAATTTTTATAAATTTTATATTTTCTTATGGCTAAAAAAGGCTCAAGAATAGATTTAGGTTTGGTTTGCGAAGTGTGTCAATCGGTTAATTACATTGTTGAAAAGAATAAAGTCAATACAACCAGTAGTTTAAGGTTGAATAAATTTTGTAAAAAATGTCGAAAACATACAGCGCATAAAGAAACTAAGAAATTGGATTAAAATTATATGAAACTAGTTCTAATTGGCATTCAAGGTTCGGGGAAATCTACCCAGGGAAATCTACTATCCAAACAATTACAAATACCATATCTTTCAACAGGTCATATCTTTAGAGAGATTGCTAAAGAAAAAACACAACTAGGACGATATATAAAAGAAACAGTTAACGCAGGGCTTCTTGTTCCGGATATTAAAACTATCGAAATTGTTAATTCTTATCTTTCCCGTCCTGAATATAAAAAAGGATATATTTTAGATGGATTCCCAAGAACGTTAGAACAGGTAAAAGAATTTCAGAATAACGTTAACAAGATAATCTATCTTGATATTTCTCAAAAAGAAGCGATTTGGAGACTGTTTCACCGGAACGACAGCACAAGAAGTGATGAAACTCTACCGGCTTTAAAAAAGAGAATTGCTTCATTTTATAAATATACGGAGCCGGTAATAGAATATTACAGAAAAGAAAATAAATTGATTGATATAGATGGAACAATGAAGATTGAAGACGTAAACAGTGAGATTCTTAAAGGGCTAGGTAAGCAACTGATCAAAAATCAGGTGACGGATTGGAAGAAAAAACAAAAGACGATAATTGCCATCGTTGGATTACCGGGAAGTGGAAAGACCGATGCGGCATCCTATTTAAAAAGTAAAGGTCTGCCGATTATCCCTTTAGGTAAAACAGTTATTGATCGGGTTAATCAAAAAAATCTGCCTCATAGTGAAAAAGCCCATAAAGCAGTGAGAGAAGAACTAAGAGTAAAACATGGAAAAGAAGCGATGGCAGTTTTAAATATTGGCAAGATAAAAACAGCCTTAAAAGACAACTTGATCATTGTTGTTGAAGGAATGCGTTCTTGGGAAGAATATCTGTATTTTAAAAAAGAATTACCTGAGGTTAAGTTGGTAATAGTATGCATTTATTCGGAGAAGCTCCTTAGATATAAAAGGATCTCAAAAAGAAATAATATGTCTGAGCATTATGGAGAAGAGAGGGATATTAATGAGGTTGTTGGTATCAATTCTGGTCCAACCATTGCCTACGCTGACCATGTGATAAAAAACAACTATTCAAAAGAAGAATTTTATGACAAATTGGAACTAACATATCGAACAATTTATTTTTCATAAATGGTGAATTTAAAATCAAGCCAGGAAATCGCAGTAATGGCGGAAAGTGGGAAGAGGTTAAGAGCCGTTGTTAAAGATTTGTCTCCGTTAATTAAGCCGGGAATAACCACTAAGGAGATAGATGAAAAAGCTGAGGAATTAATTAGGGAGCAAGGAGGCGAGTCCTCATTTAAAACTGTTTCAGGATACTTATTTAGCACCTGTACACCAATAAATGAGCAAATTGTTCATACTAAACCCAGTAAACGCGTTTTGAAAAATGGAGATGTTTTAACTTTGGACATAGGAATGTTATATAAAGGTTGGCACACGGACTATGCCATTACAAAGGTAGTTGGGGGGAAAAGTGAAAACGTAAACGTTAATAAATTTTTAAGAATAGGAGAAGAAACTCTATATCTTGCAATCAAAAAAGCAAAAATAGGGAATAGACTTGGGGAAATTTCCGAAGTAATTGAAAGGGAAATAACAGGTAACGGGTACTTTATTATAAAAGAATTAACCGGCCATGGGATTGGAAGAAAGTTGCACGAAGACCCATACATATTTGGTTTTGTTGATCGACCAATTAATAAGTCAACACTAATAAAAAAAGGGTTGGTAATAGCGATCGAAATTATTTACGCAATGGGAACGGAAACTATGATTTATGAAGATGATAATTGGTCAATTATTACGATGGATCAGAGTTTATCGGCATGTTTTGAACATACAATAGCGGTTACCGAACGGGGACCAGTAATTTTGACATGAATATATAATAATTTTATGTTAAAATATAGACTTTATGAAGGATGACGTAATCACGGTTGAGGGAGAAGTAATAGAAAACCTTCCCAACACTTTATTTAAAGTAAGATTAATGAATTCGGAAAAGGTGATATTGTGTTATTTATCAGGAAAGATGAGGAAGAATTACATTAAAATTCTACCAGGAGATAAGGTTAAGATAGAAATGACGCATTATGATCTGAATAAAGGCAGAATCACTTATAGAAAATAAATATGAAAATTCAATCATCAGTAAAAAAGATTTGTCCTAAGTGCAAAATAGTTAAAAGAAAAGGTAATTTATATGTTGTTTGTTCGAACGTTAAACACAAACAAAAACAAGGATAAAAATTATGGCAAGAATGTTGGGAGTTACATTACCGGACGAGAAGAGAATTGACTATGCGTTGACGACCCTGTATGGTATTGGTTGGACTAATGTGAAAGCCGTTTTATCACAAACAGGCGTTGACGCTAATAAAAAAGTCAAGGAAGTATCAGAAGAGGATTTTAAGAAAATTCTTGAAGTTATTGAAACAAACTATAAAGTAGAAGGTTATTTGAGGGAAGCAATTAATGATAATATCAAAAGATTAAGAGATATTGGAAGCTATAGAGGAATAAGACATGTTCGAGGATTACCTGTTGATGGACAACGGACAAAATCTAATGCTAGAACTAAAAGAGGAAAAAGAAAGACAGTCGGTGCTCTAAAGAAAGAAATGTGGGCTAAACTTGAACAAAATAAAACAGCTGAAGCCGTTAAAACAAAAGAAACTAAATAAAACTATTTATTAATATGATAAAAAAACAAACAAAAAGAAGCGTTATTAAAGGTAAAATATATATCACTTCTACTTTTAATAATACTTTAGTGACAATTACCGATGAAAAAGGCAATCCGTTGGTAGTTGGATCAACTGGAATGCATGGATTTTCCGGTACGAGAAAATCAACCCCATATGCCGCCACTGTAACAACGGAAAATGCCATAAAAAAAGCAGAAGAGAAATTTGATTTCCAAGTTGCAGACGTTTTAGTAAAAGGAATTGGTCCCGGAAGAGAAGCTTCTTTGAGGGCGATTAAAGCATCAAGGCTTGATATTAATAGAATTATAGATATTACGCCGGTTCCTCACAATGGTGTGAGGCCGCCAAAAATTAGAAGAGTTTAATAAAACAATATGAGATATTTAGGTCCAAAAAATAGAATTTCCCGGCGCGAGGGAGTGGATTTGGAGTTAAAGACAGTAGGCTCTAAATCTCATGCACGCTTATTGAAAAAACTTAACGTACCTCCGGGTCAACATGGAGTAAGAAAAAGAAAAAAAGTATCAGAAAGAGGCACTCAACTCCGAGAAAAGCAAAAATTGAGATATATGTTTGGAATTACTGAAAAACAATTAAAGAATTATTTTAAAAAGGCCAGTTTGAAAAAAGGGAATACGGCTTCTTATTTATCTCATTCTTTGGAGAGCAGACTTGACAATATAACTTTTCATTTAGGTTTTGCTCCGACTCGAGCGTCGGCCCGTCAATTAGTTACTCATGGACATATTATTGTCAATAAAAAAAGACTATCGATCCCTTCTTACCAAGTTAGGGTAGGGGAAGAAATAAGTTTTAGCGATGATAAGACAACGAGAATTCCATATATTGAAAGCTCTCTGAACAATAAAGATATTATCTTACCTTCTTGGCTGGAAAAAAAAGCCATCATAGGAAAGTTGATATCAGAGCCAACTCAAGAGGTAATTGAAAAACTGATAAATCTGAGATTAATCATTGAATATTATTCTCGATAATTAATAGTTCCCGACTAAGTCGGGATTATAAAAAATATGTTTAGTCCAATTTTTTTCACCCAAAAAACTGAAGAGGGTAATTATGGAAAGTTTGTTATTGAACCATTGCCACAAGGTTTTGGTCAAAGTATGGGTCATGCTTTAAGAAGAACTCTTCTTTCTTCTTTAAAAGGAGTAGCGGTTACGAATATTAAATTCGATGGAGCCCCCCATCTTTTTTCAGTAATCCCAGGAGTAAAAGAATCCGTTTTGGAGATTATGTTAAATTTGAAACAGCTCAAATTCGATGTAAAAGAGGGAGGACCTTATAAAGTAAGCTTTGAAGGAAAAGGTGCAAAAAAAATATTAGCTAAAGATTTAGAAGGCGAAATCAAACCAATCAATGGAGATTTTTATATTGCTGAAATGACTGATGATAAAGCCAAATTTTCCATTGAAGCAATCGTTGAAGTAGGGGTTGGTTATTCAACAGTTGAGGATCGGGAAGAAAAAAAAACCGGCTATATTCCAGTAGATGCTTTTTTCTCACCTATAAAAAAAGTTAATGTCAAGGTAGAAGAAGCTAGAATAGGTAGAAAAGATAATTCTGACAGATTGATTATCGAACTGGAAACTGATGGAAGCATTAAACCGGAAACAGCTATCAAAGAAGCATCTAAATTGTTAACAGAATATTTTAGTTATCTTCTCTCCGGGAAAGATGCTCCAGAATTAAAAAAGCAAATAAGTGTGGCTGACGAAAAAAAAGAAGCAATTGATAAAAAGCTATTTGATATTATTATTGATGAACTAAATTTACCGTCCCGTGTAATCAACGCATTGCTTAGAGAAAAAATCGAGACAGTAGCAGACCTAGTAAAGACAGGAAAAGATAAACTTACTGGTATGAAGGGCGTTGGAAAGAAATCAATAGAATTGATAGAAGAAGAGTTAAAGAAAATGGAAATAGAATTAAGCTAATAAATATGAGACATGGAGTAAAAAAAATAAAATTCAGTAACGGTATTGATGCCAATCGCGCCTTAACAAGAAAATTGGCTGTTAATTTCTTTTTAAAAGGAAAATTATCAACAACTTTATCAAAGGCGAAGGCAATGAAACCGGTAATAGAAAGATTGATAGAAAAGATGAAAGTAAAGACAGAATCAAATCTTAACTATTTAAAACAAAAATTAGATAGCAAAGAAGTTATTGAAATGGCATATAAAGATATAAGTCCAACTATCGCAAAAATAAACGGAGGTTATGTAAGAGTAATTAAATTAGGCCAACGGGAATCTGATGGGGCGGAAACAGCTCGTATTGAATGGGTATATCCGATTATAAAACAGAAATAAATATGAATAAATTGACTCAATCAACAAAACCGACTAAAGAAAAGCAGATTGATAGAAAATGGCACTTGATTGATGCATCCGGAAAAGTATTGGGACGTTTAGCGCCGCAAATCGTTAAACTGGTCCAAGGAAAGCATAAAACAAGCTATGTACCAAATATGGATATAGGAGATTATGTTGTTGTTATTAATGCCTCTAAGGTTGTAATCAGCGGAAAAAAAGCACTAGCTAAAGAATATACTAATTACTCGGGTTATCCCGGTGGTCTGAAAAAGATTAATTTTGCAGATTTATTGAAAAAGGATGCGCGGGAAATTATTAAAAGAGCAGTATCGGGAATGTTGGCTAAAAATAAATTTCGCAGTGATAGGTTGAATCGAGTTAATGTATTTCCAAATGCAGAACACAGTTATAAAGATAAATTCATAAATCAATAATATGGTAAAAAAAGCTAAAAACATAAGCTATTACGAAGCCGTTGGTCGAAGAAAACAATCAGTAGCCCGTGTACGGCTTTATTTAGTAAAAAAAAGTGAAGAAAAGTTAGTCGGTAAATTAAAAATAAAAGCCGGAGAAATCTTTATTAATGGCAAATCAATTGAGGAAACATCTTTTAAGACTTATAAAAAAAAGTTTTTGTCACTTCCGTTGATTTTAACAAAAAATGAAGATCGATTCGCAGTTTCTATAATTGTAAATGGTGGTGGTACAACTGGTCAATTAGACGCTATGGTTCACGGTATCGCTCGGGCACTACTGATTGTTGATAATGAAGCCTATCGTCCATTACTCAAAGCTAATGGATTGTTAACAAGAGATCCGAGGAAAAAGGAAACAAGAAAAGTAGGTACAGGAGGAAAAGCAAGAAGAATGAAACAATCACCGAAACGATAAGTTATTTTTTATTTATGATTCCTCTTTCTATTATTATTGTTTCTTTCAATACAAAAGAAATAACTAAGAAATGTCTCCTTTCATTAAAAAATAACTTCGTTAAATATCCATTGGGATATGAAGTAATAGTTATAGATAATAATTCTCGAGACGGAACAATTGAATTTATTTTGGACTTACAAAAACAGTGGAAAAATCTTCATGTATTTTTTAATAAAAAAAATATTGGCTTTGGTAAAGGAAGTAATTTTGGTTTAGAAAAGAGTAAAGGGAATTATGTTTTATATCTTAATTCCGATGCAATTGTAACCGACATTGATTTTCGAGATTTAATAAAGATAATGGAAATGCAGAAAGATATAGGGGCATTAACAGTCAAAGTAGTTCTGTCAACGGGTGAGATTGACCCCGCTTCTCACAGAGGTTTTCCGACTCTTTGGAGATCATTTACCTATTTTTCAGGATTGGAAAAAGCTTTTTTTAATATACCGGTATTAAACAAATTATTTGGCGGATATCATCTAGTTAATTTAAATTTAAGCAATATTCATGAAATTGACGTTCCCACGGGCGCTTTTTTACTTGCTAAACGGGTAATTTTAGATAAACTTGGGGGCTTTGATAAAGATTATTTTGCTTATGGAGAAGATATAGAAATGGCTTTTCAAATAAAGAAATTAGGATACAAAATTATCTATTATCCTTTATGGCAAGCTCTTCATTTAAAGTCAGTATCAGGTTTGAAGAAAAAAAATACCGATGTTCAAAAAAAAACTAATCATTATTTTTATGATTCTATGAAGATTTTTTATAGTAAACATTATGCTGAAAATCATAACTGGTTAACTAACAAATTGGTTTATTTAGCAATCGACTTTAAAAAAAGTTTAAATAAATGAAAAAAATAGGGATAGATGCCAGATTATATTCTCAAACGGGAGTAGGTACTTACTTAAAAAATCTTATTTATTATTTAGAAAAAAAAGATTTAAAGGATGAATTGTTTTATATATACTTGATGCCTGATGATTATGATAATTTTAAAACTAAAAATAAAAATATTATTAAAAGAAAAGTTTATTCTCGTTGGCATACTTTTGGTGAACAAGTTGGCTTTGCTGCAAAACTTTATCAGGATAATTTAGATTTAATGCATTTTACCTATTTTAGTTACCCAATTTTTTATTTCAAGAAATTTATTGCCACAGTTCACGATGTGACTCCTTTATTATTTAAGACAGGAAAGGCCTCAACAAAAAATCAATTAATTTATAATATCAAACATTTATTTTTTAGGATTATTCTTCGATGTCAAATAGAGAGGGCGATTAAAATTATCACACCAACGAATACCGTTAAAGAACAATTAGTAGAAATATATGGACAGAAAATATCAAAAAAAATTTTCTCAATTTACGAAGGAGTAAATTATCAAATAACAGAATTAAAAGAAAATAAGGAATTGGGGAAAAAATATAATAATTTTTTTATCTATGTTGGAAACTTTTACCCTCATAAAAATGTTGAAAAATTGATAGAAGCTTTTAAAAATATAAATAAAAAATATAAGTTAATACTTATTGGTCCTAAAGATTTTTTCACAGCAAGAATACTTCGATGTATCGATACACCGAAGAAAAATAAAAATATTTTATTATTAACTAATTCTTCACTAACTGACTTAGTATTTTTTTATAAAAATGCTTTAGCCCTAGTTCATCCATCACTCTCAGAAGGGTTTGGGTTACCTCTGATTGAAACGGCATACTTCAATACACCAATAATTGCTTCGAATATCAAAGTATTTAAGGAATTATTGGGTAACAATTATTTATCTTTTAATCCAAACGACACGAATGACATTGCCGAAAAAATAAAAAATTTTATCGAAAAAAGACCTAAGTTTGATTATACGAATATCATGAAAAAATATTCCTTCTCAAAAATGACTGATGAGACTTTAAAGATTTACCAAGAAGTTTTAAATAAATATTAATTAATAAACAATTATTAAATATTTAGCTTCGATGTATCGATACATCTATTGAAGAAAATACACTGTTCTAATAAGTCAAAACCTCACTTTTGTAGGTTATAAGCGATTGACACAAATATATTTGTGTAATATCTTGGTTTTATGGCCCAAATATCCAAAAGAAATATCGACCAGAAAAAATTAGCTCGTATAAATGAACTGCTTTTTGATTTGTTACTAACTATGACTGATAATCAAGAAGTAGATGAGGTTTTGAAAGAGCTCTTAACCTCTACCGAAAAAACAATGATTGCAAAAAGGGTGGCTTGTTTTTATCTCTTAATTAAGGAAGTTCCAATTCATGAAATTGAAGATGCTCTAAAAATTTCTACATCGACGGCGGCTTACTTCAAACATTTTTTAGATCGATCATTAATAATAAAAGATTACTTATCAAATAAGCTCAAAAATGATAAATTAAAACATTTGTTAGAAGATATTTTTATAGATATATTTTATGGAACTTTAAAAAAAGGCTCCAACTGGTCAAAAGACAAGAGAATTTATTATCAACACCAACGCAAACGCCAAGATCCACTCAGGTAAAAATACTTCGATGTATCGATACATTGAAGTATTATGTTACGTTAATTTTTTTCCGATATTTTGAGAAAATCTTAGCAAATATCCGTCAGGATCCATCACTAGAATTTCTCGACAACCGTGTAATGTGTTATTCACTTTGTACCAACGATCTTTTACTTTCCGTTTTAATGGATATTTATTTTTATTTAAAGCATCAATAATATTTTTAATATTATCTGTTTCAATTTGAAAATTGATTCCTCGTCCATAAGGATATTCTGGTTTTCCGTTGTGCCACTCTTCGTCATTATCTTCTTGTTGAATCATGATTTGGCTACCTTGATATGAAAGAAAAGCAAATAAAGGATCGGATCGTTGATATTCGAGTTTAAAATCCAATATATTTGTATAAAAATTTAGACTTTTTTGAAAGTTGGAAACATATAATTCAGGTTTTAGATTATTAAACTTCATTAATAAAATAATATCACAAGGGAGATTGTTATAATAGAGACTATGCTCTATCAGAAAAAAATCGCCATTGTTTATGATTGGATTGATAAGTGGGGAGGGGTGGAGAGGGTCCTTTTAAACCTTCATGAGATGTTTCCGGAAGCGGTTTTTTATACTTCATATTTTGATGAAATAAAAGCTGAGTGGGCAAAAGATTTAAACATCAAAACTTCTTTTCTACAAAAATTTCCAGATTTTATAAAAAAAAGCCGGATCCTTTCCTTTATTTTTTATCCATTTGCTTTTGAATCATTTGATTTTTCGGGATATGATTTAGTGATTTCGATTACTTCGTCATTTGCTAAATCGATCATTACTAAACCGAGGACTAAACATATTTGTTATTTATTAACACCAACGAGATATCTGTGGAGTCATAAACAAGATTATATAAAAAACAATTTAATTAATTACTTAATTAGCGGTTACTTAGATATGTTTAAAAACTGGGATTTGGTTGTCAGTCAAAGACCGGATAAAATTATTTCGATATCAGAGACAGTCAGAGAACGTTGCAAAAAATATTATAAGAGAGATTCTGAGGTTGTGTATCCGGGGTTTGATGTTGAGTATTGGAAAGGAATAAAATCCGAAATTCGAAATCCGAAATTCGAAACAAATTCAAAATTCAAAATTTTAAATTCGAAATTTTTTTTAGTCATTTCGAGATTAGAACCTTACAAAAGAGTCGATTTGGCGATTAAAGTGTTTAATAGACTAAATAAACAATTGGTTATTATAGGCGAAGGAAGTAAGGAAAAGAAATTGAAACAAATAGCGGGGAAAAATATTACTTTTTTATCTAAATTATCTGACGTTGAATTAGGAAGCTTTTATTCAAGCGCTCAGGCTTTGATTATGCCACAGGAAGAAGACTTTGGATATGTTTCCCTAGAAGCTCAGCTTTTTGGTTGTCCGGTTCTTGCTTACAAAAAAGGGGGGGTATTGGAGACGATTATAGAAAATAAAACAGGTATATTTTTTGATAATCAAGATGAACGAAGCTTAAGCCAAGCGATTGAAAGATTTAATAAAATTGAGTACAATTTAAAGTCAGAGGCAAGGGAAATTGGCTTATCAAATGTTGAGAAGTTTAGTAAAGAAAAGTTTATTAATAAGTTTATTAAATTAATCATGAGTACTTGATTGTTTCATTGCTCAATTGCTTCATTGTTGTTTTTTAACAATGGAACAATAGAACAATTTAACAATTGTTCATTTTTATATATGAAAGCAGTTATTTTTGCCGGTGGGAGCGGTGTCAGGCTCTGGCCTTTGTCACGCCGGAAGTCCCCTAAACAATTTGAAAAAATAATCGGCGATAAATCAACTCTTCAGTTAGCCGTTGACAGACTGACCCCCGACTTTGATTACTCTGACATTTATATTTCCACCAATGTTCTTTATGCCGATATTGTCAAGAAACAGCTCCCAGAGATTCCTGGGGTCAATTTTTTCTTCGAGCCCGAAAAAAAAGACGTGGCTCCAGCAATCGCGCTAGCCATGGGTATTATTTCAAAATCAGATCCAAAAGAACCGGTCGCTATCCTTTGGAGTGATCACTTGGTTAAACAAGTACCGTTATTTAAAAAAATATTAAAATTGACTGGGTCGGAAGTCAAAAAAAATCCTAATAAAATTGTTTTCATTGCTAATAAACCTCGATTTCCCAGCACAAATTTAGGTTATATTCATATTGGAGAGCAAATAAAAAAGAAAGATGATATAAACATATATAAATTTGAAGGGTTAAAGTATAAACCAAACGAAGAAACGGCCAAAAAATTTTTTAAATCAAAAAAATACGGCTGGAATCTAGGATACTTTGTTTCTAGTGCAGGTTTCATTTTTGAATATTTTAAAAGATTAGCGCCTAATATTTACAACAACACTGAATCTATATTAAAAAACTATGGCAAGGTGAACTATCAATCGTTTTTGAAACAAGCTTACGGACGGGTGGAAAGCATCAATTTTGATAACGCTATTTTGGAGAACTTAGACAAAAAAGATGCTTGTGTTATTGTTGAGGATATCGGTTGGAGTGATGTTGGAAGTTGGGAGGCTCTGAAAGAAGCACTGCAATTAAAAACAGAAGAAAATGTTACAAATGGAAAGGTATATTTAGACAACGTCCAAGACTCTTTAATTTATAATTATGATGAAGATAAAATGATTGTGGGAGTTGATTTAGAAGAGCTTATTATCATCAATACTCAAGATGCAATATTAATCACGAAAAAAAATTCGATGGGGAAGGTAAAAAAAATTATTGAAAGTTTTCCCGGAACAGAGCACGAAAATCTAATATGAAATATCAAAAAGGTTTAAAAAGAATTGTAGATATTGTGGGAGCAATTTTTATATTAATATTATTTTCACCCTTGGCTTTATTAATATCATTTTTAATAAAAATTGATTCAAAAGGCCCCATTTTTGCCGATGTCCCTAAAAGAATTGGTGAAAAAGGAAAAAAATTTAAAATGTATAAATTTAGATCAATGGTTAACAATGCTCATTATTTACTTAGAACTGATCCCCGTTTTAAAAAATTATTTGAGGAGTATAAAAGAAGCAGTTATAAACTTAAAAAAGATCCCCGGGTAACAAATGTTGGAAAGTTTATCAGACGTCATTCAATTGATGAAATTCCTCAGTTATTAAACGTATTAAAAGGGGAAATGAGTATTGTTGGTCCGAGAGCTTATTATCCTGATGAATTAGAAAATCAATTAAGAGAATATCCTCATACAAAAAAATTAGTTACCGACGTGCTCTCCGTAAAACCCGGAATAACCGGTCTTTGGCAGGTGACCGGTCGATCAGAAATAAATTTTGATAAAAGGATTATGATTGATGCTGATTATGTAAAACATATGTCTTTATGGAATGATTTAAAAATTATGTTTTTAACACCAGTCATAATGATAAGCGGAAAAGGTGCAGTATGATAGAATTAAAAATTAATAATTTAAAAACAAAATGAGAAGGAGCAAAAATAAAAGAGGGCTGATATTTTTAGTATTAATTTTAATTTTTGGATATTTTTTTATATATCGACCAATTGTCAATATAAAAGCAAAAGCCAATATCGTTATGGCTTCAGCTAAGGAAATGAAATTGATTTTTGCAAAAAATGATATTGTTCTTTTGAAAACAAAGTTGGAAGATTTTTCAAATAAATATCAAAATCTTGAAAAAGCAGCGAAACCAATTTACTGGGCTTCTTTTATTCCATATGTCTCTGATTTGAAAAACGGATTAAATGCCGGTAGCTATCTGCTTAAAGCAGCTAAAGAAACAGTAGTAACGATTGAACCATATGCGGATTTGATTGGTTTTAAAAAAGGTGAAAAGTCTTTTAACGAAAAATCATCGGAAGATCGGTTACAAACAGCGATTATGACCTTAGATAAAGTTGTCCAGAAAGTTGATCCAATAGCCGAAGATATGAATCAAGCAGGAAAAAGCATAGCAAAAATAAATCCAAATCGTTATCCAAAAAAAATAGGGAAACTAATTCTTCGTGATAATATCATTAATATCAAGAATCAGTTTGAAGGAATGACAGAGCTTTTTGTTAATTCAAAGCCTCTAATTAAAAAACTTCCGGAAATTCTTGGAAGTAAAGAAGAGAAAACCTATTTAATCTTGTATCAAAATGATAAGGAAAGAAGGGCGACTGGAGGATTTTTGACTTTCTATGCAGTATTCAAGATAAGAAATGGCAAGATGAGCATCTATAGGTCTGATGATATTTATTCTTTGGATGCCTCTATCTCAAATCATCCAAAGGCACCATTAGAAATATTAACTTATCACAAGGGTGTTAGTCAGTTTTATATTCGCGATAGTAATCTTTCTCCGGATTTCGTTCAATCAGTCAAGTTATTTGAAAGTCTGTATTCAAAAAGCGGAGCTAAAGTTGAGTACGACGGCATTATTGCTTTAGACTCAAAAATATTGGTCGACATGTTGACAATATTTGGAGATGTTGAAGTTAATAGAATTAGATTCAGTGCCAAGATTGATAAAAGATGCGATTGTCCGGAAGCAATTTATACACTTTTTGATCTTGTTGATAGGCCGGTTGGTTACGTAAAAGAAGATAGAAAAGGAATATTGGGTGATCTAATGTATAAATTATTTTATAACGCAATTGGTTTTTCGCCTTCAAAATATTGGGGTACTTTAATGCAAACAATGTTTAAAAATCTTGAAGAAAAACATATTCAAGTTGATTTAAAAAATGTGGAGGCTCAAAAATCTTTGGAACAGTTAAACTTTGCCGGAAGAATCAGAGATTATCAAGGAGATTATCTTCATATTAACAACGTTAACTTTGCCGGAGCAAAATCGAATATGTTTGTCAGCGAAAGTATTGATTCAAAAGCCAATGGACCGGATCGGGAAGTATCTATTAATTTTCGAAATCCATATCCGGCTTCAGACTGTAATTTGGAGCGAGGCGGTCTGTGTCTAAATGCCACTCTTCGTAACTGGATAAGATTTTATGTGCCCCTAGGTTCAAAATTGATCAGTCTAAAGGGATCAACTAAAAAAGTGCAGACCTATGATGAGTTAGGAAAAACAGTCTTTGAAGGTTTTTTGGAAGTGCCAACGCAAGGACAAGCAACAGTTATAGTCAAATATATCTTACCGTCAAGCGTAGATACTAAAAATTATTCTCTCCTAATTCAAAAGCAAGCAGGAGTGGAGGAGCAAAAGTTAAAAGTAAGTAACAATAAAAAAACTTTATTTGATGGCCTATTGAGAACTGATAAAGTAATAAAATAAATGAGTTTTAACTCCAGAAGTTTAAAGACTGAGGCGGTTGTTTTGAAAAAGAAAGATCTTCTTAATAAGGATGTTTTGATAAGTGTTTTTAGTCAGGATTTAGGTCGTTTGACGTTGTTTGCCAAAGGAATTAAGAAGATAACCAGTCGTCGTTCTCCGCATCTTCAGACTGGAAACTTAGTTAAC
>PCTC01000056.1:0-5557 GCA_002786595.1 Candidatus Roizmanbacteria bacterium CG22_combo_CG10-13_8_21_14_all_34_12
TCATGGGAATAATTGTTGAAAAACTTCATGACGAAAAAGGAATAATTTGGCCTGAATCGGTAGCCCCTTTTCAGGTTCATTTAGTTGGGTTAGATTTAAAGGATGAGGAGATTAATTCTAAAGCTAATAAAGTTTATAAAGTTCTTCAAGAAAATAATATTGAAGTATTGTTCGATGACCGAACTGATGCAACGGCGGGAAATAAATTCTCCGATGCTGATCTTATTGGAATTCCTGTCAGATTAGTTGTGTCAAAGAGGACAGGGGAGAAGGTGGAGTATAAGAAGAGAAATGAGAAAAATTCTAATTTATATAATCTAGATGAAATTATTTCAAAGATTAAAGATCAAAAATCAAAGCCAAGTTAAAACCTCAAATCTTTTACTTTGAACTTATTTTTGCACTTTGATCTTTGATATTTGATATTTATTATGAAAACCATTGTCACTCATCTTTCTCCTGACCTTGACGCCATAGCTTCTGTTTGGCTTATCAAAAAATATCTACCCGATTGGGATAGCGCTGAAATAAAGTTGGTTCCTGCGGGGACAACATTAAATGATGAATTACCCGATGATAATAAAAATATTATTCATGTCGATACAGGACTTGGACATTTTGACCATCATCAAACCAATGACTATACATCAGCTACAAAACTTGTATATAAATATTTGATTGGCCGCGATTTAATTGAGGAAAAAGAAATTAAGGCTTTAGAAAAAATTGTTGAATATGTAAATTTAACTGATCATTTTGCTGAAGTATTTTATCCTGACCCAGCGGATGACCGGTATGATTTTATGATCCGCCAACTTGTTGACGGGTTAAAAGTAATTAATCGCGAAGAGACAAAACTTATTGAAATTATTTTTCAATTGTTAGAAGCCGTCTTAATTGTTTTTAAAAATAAAGTGTCCGCTGAGGAAGAAATTAAGAATGGTTTTGTTTTTCAGTCATACTTGGGCAAATCACTTGCAATTGAAAGTAAAAATGAGGAAGCTGTAAAACTCGCCCTCAAAAAAGGATTTTCGCTTGTCATAAGACGTCACCCTGAAGTAGGTTTCACAAGAATCAAAACTTTACCTAATAAAAAGTTTAGTTTGAAAAAAGTTTATGAAAATATTTTAAAAATAGATAAAAAAGGCAGTTGGTTTTTTCACATTTCAGAGCACATGTTACTTAACGGATCATCGGGAAATCCAAAACTTATTCCAACGCCACTGTCCTTGAATAAGATTATTGAAATAATTAAGAGTGTATAATAGAATAAATATTATTCCAATCTACAAATGTATCCGAATTCTACTAATATTTGTAGATTAGTATAAATTAGTAGATTAGGATCATTCCTAAAGGGAGGAGGCGTATTTATTTATGGTTTTTGTAACAAAAAGAAAAGGCGAAACAAAAGATAGCATGTTCCGGAAATTTACTCGTTCTTTTATTGATGAAAAAATTGTCGATACATTAAGAAAAAAAATGTTTTATAAAAAACCTTCTTTAAAAAGAAAAGAAGAGGAAAAAGAAAGAATGAAGAACAGATCATTGAAACGTAGAAAAGTAGTCTTTAAAAAAGTATTTAAAAGGGTATGATAAATATCGTTTCGTCATCCCGATATAAGATTAATCGTCAGAAGATAAAGGTTTTTGCAAATAATGTTTTTGAGAAAGAGCAAATTAATCCTGAATTTTCCTTGAATGTTGTTTTTGTGGGTAAAAATAAGATGAAGGTCTTTACCGAAAAATATAAAAACGAAAAAGAAACCTTACCGATTTTATCTTTTAAATATAACGAAGATGTTGGAGAAAAAGAAGTTTTGCTGGGTGAAATAGTTATTTGTTTTCCTCTAGTTATTTTATTAGCCGCTGAACGTAATAAACGAGTAGACGAGATGATAAATGAGTTGTTAAAGCACGGAATCGAAAACCTATTAAAATAATATGTTCTACCTAAAGTATCGTCCAAAAACAATTGAAGAAATTGACAATTTGCACGCTAAAAAAATGATGGGTAAGATATTGGAGTCCGATACTTTACCCCATGCATTTATTTTTGTTGGACAAAAAGGGACTGGAAAAACATCAACAGCAAGAATTCTTGCCAAAGCCGTTAACTGTCTTAATAATAAATTTTCTACAAATTCTCCCCACTCTAAATCCTATGAACCCTGTAATAAATGTGCTAACTGTCAAAGTATTGGACTTTCTTCTTTTACGGATGTCATTGAAATGGACGCGGCCTCTAACCGTGGAATTGAAGAAATTAAAAATTTAATCCGTGAAACTTCATTTCTTCCTATGTCAGGCGGTTACCGGGTTTTTATTATTGATGAGGCACACATGATAACAAATGAAGGTTTTAATGCACTGTTAAAAACTTTGGAAGAGCCTCCAAAGTCTGCAATATTTGTTTTGGCTACTACTAACTTGGAGAAACTTCCTAAAACAATTATTTCCCGTTGTCTAAAAATAAATTTTGGAAAAGCTAATACTACAGATATTTTTTCAATGTTAAAGAGAATTTCAAAAAATGAAAATATTAATTTAAAAGATGATTTATTAAGATTAATTGCTAATCATAGTGAGAATTCATTTCGAGACGGCGCGAAAATTTTAGAAGAAGTTACTCTTCAAAAAATTGAGTCAGTTGAGGAAACAGAAAAATTTTTAGGAATCAGAGGAAGAAATGATTTAATTGAAATTATCGAGAAAAAAAATTTAAAAAATACTCTTTTATGGATAAATGAGTTTTCTCAAAATGGCGGTGATTTTAAAAATCTTATTGAAGATATTCTAAATCAATTGCACTCTCAACTTTTGATTAAAAACGACGTTATAGAAAATGAAAACAAAAAAATAACTTTAACTTTAATTGAAATTTCTTTGTTAATGAAATTATTAATTGAAGCCTATCAAAATTTACGAAATACGCCGATTGATTCTTTACCAGTTGAAATTGCCCTGATTGAGTTCTACAATAAAGTAGAAGGAAAAAAATTAAAAATTAATTAGAAATTAAATTTTTTTATTCATCATATGTTAAATCCCTTTGGAGCGTTGGGAGATCTACAGAAATTACAACAGCAAGCACAGAAGATGCAGGTAGCTTTGCAGCAAGAGGAAGTAGTGGTAGAAAAGAATGGGGTTAAAGTGGTTATACGAGGAGATCAAATAATCGAATCGATTGAAGTAGATGGAATTGTCGAAAATAGAATTGCTGAAGTTGTTAATGAGGCCGTAAAAAAAACTCAAGAATTGGCAGCAAAAAAATTAATAGAAATATCGAGCCAACAACAGCAAGGTTAAAAATTATATGTTTAAATTATTTTCAGGTTCTGCTAATCCAAAGCTGTCTAATGAGGTATCAAAATTACTTAATGTTCCTATTTCAAAATCCGAGGTCACTCGCTTTGATAATTCAGAAATAAAAGTGACCATTCAGGAAAAAGTAAAAGATGACGTATGCGTCATTCTCCAATCAACTGCCAATCCAACTGATACACATTTAATGGAATTATTCTTTTTTGCCGATGCATTAAAGCGAATGCAGGCCAAAAAAATCATTGCTTTTATTCCATATTTTGGTTATGCAAGGCAGAATCGGGGTCATAGAACTGGTGAGTCCGTTTCCGTTAACGTTGTTATTCGTTTTTTTGAAACCATTGGTTTTAACCAAGCTTATACTTTTGACCTTCATGATGAAGGCACTGAAGGCATTTTTTCAATTCCATTTAAAAATATTTCAACTTTTTCCATATTGGGAAGAGAAGTCGCTCATTATTTGAAGAATAATAAAAATACTGAGGAAGTGGCAATCGTTTCCCCTGATCAAGGTGGAGTGGAAAGGGCCCAAACTTTCGCAGAAAATTTTTTTCACACTAATAATGTTGATATCGCGGTGATTGAAAAGCGCCGAAATTTAGACAAAATACACCAATCAAAGGCTCTTAATCTGTATGGAGAAGTAAAAAATAAAACTTGTATCATCGTTGACGACATTATTACATCCGGGGGAACATTAGTTCATGCGGCCGAGTTTTGTCTTAAACGAGGGGCTAAACGGGTACTTGCCTGTGTTGTTCATCATGACTTCTCGCCAAATGCGGAAAAAATTCTTTCTAATGGTCCGATTGAAAAAATATTTATGAGTAATACCATTGCCTTAAAACCGGAACAAAAATTCTCTAAATTGGAAGAAATTTCCATCGCCCCCTTAATCGAAAAAGAACTCAAAAAACTGCTTTGATTTACACGGTTGCCAAAATCGCTTGACAAGAAGAAGAAGAAGAAGAAGTAAAATGGTGTATTATGATAGAATCAGGAGAAAAATCAAGCCAAGTGGAAATGAAGAATAATTTTCTTTTAGGGGAGATGAGGAAAAAACCAGGTGATTGTACAAGGTTTGAAAATATTGCTGGAACGATATATAAAGGTAATGCCTCTTTACTTGCAAAATATCTTATGAAACTTGTTCGTATTCATAAACCTTTTTGCAAAAAAACAGTCCCGCACGCTATTATCAACTTCTAACATTCGAATAACTTTATACACAATCGATTAATCGGTAATACAATTTGTATCATCGATTAAATGATAATACAATTAAGTATCAACCATTTCTCTATCTCTTTGCCTACGTTTATGGTCCCAATGCATTTGCCAATGACCGATCTTTAGTCCCGGTGAAATAAATATATCAGCAAATAAATCCTCAAAAAAGTGATTGATTGATTCATTATTTAATAATTCTCCAATTATCCCGATTAATTTTGTTTCTTTTTCATAAAAAAGTAATGAAAATTTGGCGACTGTGGCTCTTGAGCTTTTTAAGTATTTTGCAATTGTTGTATGATCAACTCCTTTAAGAAGTAAATAGATAATGGCAATTCTTTTGGCAACCATCAGTTGTTCAGGTGGCGATAAAATATCTTTTATAATGGATAGAAAACTGTCTTTATCGTCAGCTTTATTTAATATCTCAAACATTAACTGATTGATTTTAATTAATTTCTTTTCATCAACATATTGTTTGGTTAAATTAACCATATGTATTATCGATTAATCGATTGTACAATTTGTAACATCGTTTAATCGATTAGATCGTTTGACTAACCGATTGATCGATTGTACATAGTGTCTTTTTCATTGTCTACCGCTTATAACCTACAAAATTACGATTCTAGACCGTCGTGACAATATATTTTTAATGAAAGGCATATTGTATACGATCTAATTAAATTCAAGGAATTATTTTAGAATGATGAATCATTCCACTATAGTAGTGGTTTGATTTATCAAACCATAATAAATCATTTTATCCTGTTAGGATAGTAAAATCGTTTGACAAGAAGAAGAAGAAGAAGAAGTATAATATCTGCAATTATGAATAGAATAGAATCAGGATTTGCTCAATCGAGTTTACTGAAACATGTAAGGGCACACAAAATAATTGTTCATTCCTTTGAATCGGATGATGTGGTGACTTTGCGTTCTGGTGGCGGTGAAAAAAACGAAACCATTAAGTTAGGTAGGCCGTTGAGTAAAAAAGAGCATG
>PCTC01000056.1:5649-6925 GCA_002786595.1 Candidatus Roizmanbacteria bacterium CG22_combo_CG10-13_8_21_14_all_34_12
AGGACTTGAAGTGTCACATGGTTAAAAAAATAAATCTAAACTTTTCAGCATCGGCAACCTGATGTTGATTTGTATGAGGTAATTTAGCTTTTTACTAAAACTTATTTCTACCCTCAATTGCTTTTTTTAAAGTCATGTAGTCGGCGTATTCTAAATTTGCTCCCATCGGAAGCCCGTAAGCTAAACGGCTAATTCTTAATTCTGAATTTTTAATTCTTAATTTATTACTGATATAAACCGCCGTCGCTTCTCCCTCCATATCCGGATTTGTTGCTAAAATCACTTCGGTGATTTTAGTCCCTAACGAAGCCTTGGCGGAGTGGGACAATTTTATTCGATTAATTAATTCATTAATTTTTATATCATCTGGTCCAACCCTATTTAACGGATCAATCTTTCCATGAAGAACATGATAAACTCCGTTATAAATCCGCCCTTGTTCAAAAGAAAGCAAATCAAGAACAGTTTCGACGACACAAATGATCGATTGATCCCGTTCGCTATTATCACAAATCTCACAAATTTCTTTTTCAGTAAAATTAAAACAATTTTTACAAAGCTTTGTTTTTAATTTTAAATCAGAAACATTTTCTGCAAATTCTTTTAAATCCTCTTCCGGTAAATTAAGCAAAAAAAAAGCTAGACGATTAGCTGTTTTTTCCCCAATTCCAGGTAATCTTTCTAAAAATAAAGAGATATTTTTTAAGCTATTGGGAAGTGAAGACATATCAAATTATCTTAAATAATAACCAATAACCAAATACCAAGAAACAAACAAATCTCAATATTCAATTACCAATCAACCAAACATTGTTTTTAATATTGATTATTGATAATTGGTTATTGTTTGGAATACTTGGAATTTGGTTATTGAAAATTTATAGTTGAATAACTTCGGCAACTATAAGTGGTTTTCTTCCTGTTGCTTTTCTAAAAAATTCTTCAAGGTTTTTTATAACGTCATACTGCATCTTTCCTGCGTCAAAAGCCTTATCATTTTTTATTTGAAGTACGCTTTTCATCATTTCTTCAGCCTGCGAATATAATCTGCCTTCTTCTTTTTCAAAGATAAAACCTCTGGAAAATATTTTTGGTTTTCCAATTAATACTCCTTTATTATCAACTATGGTAATTGCAAATACGATACCGTCGGTTGCTAAAGTTTTTCTATCCCGAAGGATGACGCTCCCAACATCTCCTATTCCATAGGCATCAACATAGATATTTTTTGTTTCAACTTTGTCACCTTTATATGCTTTATTTTTAACAAACCAAA
>PCTC01000043.1 GCA_002786595.1 Candidatus Roizmanbacteria bacterium CG22_combo_CG10-13_8_21_14_all_34_12
TATCAGGGCAATTTTTATATTATACAATAACCCAATCCGACCAATACTACCAATAATCCAATAAATGATTAAATTTTCAAATAAAATAATGGTCATCTCCGTGAAGACGGGGATCCAGTGCTTTTTGTCTGGATTCCCTCCTTCGAGGGAATGACATTAAATCTTAATTTTAAAATTTTTTAAGCTATAATATTGTTATTGGTGGCTGTAGCTCAATTGGTAGAGCGTCGCCCTGTGGAGGCGAATGTTGCGGGTTCAAATCCCGTCAGTCACCCATGGAAAAAAAGAAAGAAGTTTAAAAAACAGGTTAATTTTACTGGTGTTCATATTTTAATAAAAATTTATACCACAATTAATTCATATTGCTAATATGATTTTAGAATCGCCAGAAGGAACACGATCAAATGTATCTAAAAAAGAATTCCCAAAAATCCCTACAACGGTTAAGATAGGTTTTCTAAAAGAAATGCTTGTAAATAATGATAATCGTATTGCCCCCCAAAAGAACTTAAAGAAGTGATAGAGTACATGTCTTCCCAAGCTGCTAAAGATAAGTTTTATTTTAAAAGCGATGATGATATATTCCTTTTCGGCAGTAGACAAAAAGGTAGTTATTTATCTCTAAAAAATCTAAAAATGGCTATTGAAAATGCTTACCCAAAAATGACAACGGAATCAATAAAAAGAATTTTAGACAGATTCCCATATATGAATATGCGAGCGAAAGAGTTGAATTTGACATCAGGGCAATTAAAGCAGTTAGTAAAACAATTTCCTGAAATACCAGAATTGAAGAAAATATTTCAAGTTCGTAATCTTGCCGCAGACTGGGACTTTGTAAGTACAAAGCCAAAAAACTATTCTGATTTGTTGATGCCATACTCCAAACCTACGACACCTCTTCGTTCAGGTGGGAGGATAGATTTTCATTTCTCACCGGTATAATTAGAAAATTAATAATAATCTTAAAATTGTCAGTAAAAAGGATGAAAACTCAACCCAAAGGAACAGTTGAGCTTGCTATACTTTTTATATGCCAGATAAAATAATCAAGCCACTCGAAAATAAAGCTAACCAACCTTCAATACTAAAAATATTTTTTTTAGTAACTTTAATTGCCACAGGCGTTTTGTTGGACAAAATATTTTTAAAAAAATCAAAAGATAACTCCAGTATTTTAGGTAAAACTCAGGAAATAAAATTACAAACACAGGAAAAAATTGTTAAAAAAGTTCAAGAAAGTAATCTTGTCAAAGATTCCATAAAAAAAATTGAAGAGGTCGGTGGAGTAGTCTTAGGAAAAGCAACAGATACAGTAAATAAATTAGCATCTGATGCAGGATCTTTTGTCTCCAGTGTTATCTATGATGATTCCATCGGTAAAGTAATTGATCAGGTTGACAAACTACCAAAGGATCAGCAGGAAAAGATAAAGGCACAAATATGTAAGTAATTTAAAATTTCTAATTATTAATTTCTAATCAATTTTTAATTCTTAATTCTTAATTTTTTTAAAATTAAAAATTTGATATTTAAATTTGAATAAAAATTTAAAATTTAAAATTGAAAATTAGCTTTTAATTTGCTATTCTTTAAAACACTTATGGAAATTAAATACTTAGGTCATTCGTCGTTTTTAATTAAAACCAAAACTGCTAAGATCGTTACTGACCCTTTTGATCCCGGTATGGTCGGAATAAAATTTCCCAAAACCGAAGCTAACATTGTTGCTATTTCTCACAACCACAAAGATCATAATCAATTTAAAAACGTCTCAGGCATCAATGGAGTGGACCCTTTAACCATAGATATGCCAGGAGAATTTGAAAAACTAGGCGTTAGAATTTTTGGATTTCAATCATTTCATGATAAGACCCAGGGGAGTGAAAGAGGAGAAAATATTCTTTATAAATTTGAGTCAGAAGGAATTTCCGTTCTTCACTGTGGAGATTTAGGTGTAATTCCGGAAGAAAGTTTTTTGGAAACGATCGGCGAAATTGATATCTTATTGGTTCCGGTTGGCGGAATTTACACAATTGATTCTGAAGAAGCATTTCAGCTGGTTAAAAAAGTTGAACCTGCGATTGTAATCCCCATGCACTATGGCTCGGGTAAATTAGCTCCCGTCAGTGATTTTACAAAAAAATTTGGTTTAGATAATCTGGTTCCTTTGCCTAAACTTGTTTATAAAAAAGAAGAAATCGAGCAGGAGATGAAGGTGGTCGTACTCGAAATTTAAACTACTATGGCTACAAATGAAAATTTCAAAACCCCTCCACACGATCTTGATGCTGAAAAATCAGTATTAGGCGCAGTTTTAATTGATTCCAGCTCGATAAATTTGGTTGCTGAATTTTTAAAATCGGAACATTTTTATTCACGAGAACATCAATTAATCTACATGGCTATGATAACCCTTTTTGAAAAACAACAGCCGATTGATGTAGTAACTATTCAGGACGAACTAAAAAAAACCGATTCCTTAAAACAAATCGGCGGAAAAAATTATTTATCTGACTTAATTAACGCCGTTCCAACATCAGCTTATATCGAACAATATGGTCGGATTGTCAAAAATCACTTTGTCAAAAGACGATTAATTCAAATGTCCTCACGTTTAGTTGAAAAATCCTTTGATACAAAGGGTGACGTAAAAAAATTATTGGATGATGCCGAGACGGAAATATTTGGACTATCACAAGAACATATACACCGTGACTTTATTCAGTTGAAAGAAGTGTTGGCAGAAAGTTTTGAACGACTGGAAGAGTTTGTTAAAAAAGGATCACACCTTCGGGGTGTGTCGACGGGATTTGTTGATCTTGATAATAAATTAGCCGGAATGCAGGATTCAAACTTGTTGATATTGGCGGCTAGACCGGGAATTGGAAAAACAACTTTGGCTTTAAACATGGCCCTTAATGCTGCTACAAAAAATAAAACTCCGGTCGGTTTTTTTTCCTTAGAAATGAGCAAGGAAGAACTAGTTGACCGTCTTTTGGTTGGTCAAGCGGACATTGACGCCTGGCGGTTGAAGACAGGTAGACTTTCCGAAGATGACTATAAAAGACTAACTGAGGCGATGGGGGAACTGTCCGAAGCTCCGATTTTTATCGACGATACTCCAGGTGCTTCAATTTTGGAAATGAGAACGAAAGCTAGAAAGCTGAAAATGGAAAAAGATATTAAATTGTTAATCGTTGATTATCTTCAGTTAATTGATGCCGGAAAACGATTTGATTCCCGGGTAAATGAAGTTTCCTTCGTTTCCCAGAACTTAAAAAACTTAGCCCGTGAATTAAAAATACCGGTATTAGCGATCTCCCAACTATCCCGGGCAGTTGAACAGCGGGGGACCCGCAAGCCTCAGCTTTCAGATCTAAGAGAGAGTGGAAGCATTGAGCAGGACGCGGACGTGGTTATGTTTTTATATCTTGAACAGGAGTCTGAAGATATTCTGGACCAGAATAAAAAATTGATAAAACTTTATATTGCAAAACACCGCAACGGCGCCACCGGAGAAATGGATCTGATGTTTAGAGGCGACCGCGTAAAATTTTATAGTATTGAGAAGTGAAGTTGACAAAAGAAGATAGATTTTCTATAATATGGAAAGATAGAAATTAAGAAAAAACTATGCAACAGATAATCCAGGAAGAATTTGTCAGAATCTTACCAAAAGGTCTAATCACAATCCCAAAATATTTGCGTGTTAAATTGGGCTTTGAAGATTCGAGCTTAGCCAGGATTTCAAGTGAAAAAGGAAGATTAATCATCGAACCTGTAAGGATGCTAACTTATCCGGTGCGAAGCTATTCTGAAGTAGAAATAAAAGAATTTTTGGAAGAGGATAAAAAGGAAACAAAAGAATTAAAAAAAGCGGGCTATAAGTTATAAAAACAATGAGAAAGGGTAAAAAAACTCCAACGGTATTTTTTAATGCTTCGGTAATCATTGCCGGATTTATTTCACCCGATGGTGGTTCGGCAAAACTGCTAAGGTACGTAAAAGAAAATAAAATTAAAGGAATTATCTCTGAAATTATTTACGATGAAGTGATGAGAAAAACTGCAAAGATTGGTTTATTTACCGATGAGGTGAAGCGAAAATTATATTTAATCTTTGGCGGAATTATAAAAGCACCTGATGAAAAATTAGTGAAAAAATTTAACAGTATTGTTATTGATTTAGGGGATAGCCATGTTTTGGCTTCATCAATTGAGGCAAAAGCAAATTTTTTAGTTACCCTTGATAAAAAACATTTGCTTATTCTAGCAGGAAAAATTAAAGGCTTGAAGATAGTTTCCCCAAAACAATTAATCGAGAGGTTTTAGAGGCAATAGGGCAATATTCTACAACATTGAGAAATAAAATTATTTGCAGGCTTCTGCAGGACTCAATTCAGACGGTTGTCTTGGAGGAAATTTAGTATTTTCAAAAATTTTTAAGGTAGCAATATGCGCCCTAAATCTTTCAACAAGAGAGGGGATATCGATTTTTCCATCAGCTAATTCCTCCAATAATATAAAAAAAGTATCGGTAGTCGTTGGTTTCTGACCAAATAAAAAATTGAAGTCAACTATACTTGGGTTGGAAGAGTACGTAGATCCTAATTGTTGAAATTCATCAATTAGAGAAGGGTCTTCTCTCTTTTTTTCATCAGAATATAGATATTCTGGCATTATCCCATATTTTGGACCACCTCTGCTAATAAGCATCTGTTGAAAAACAGATGGAAAAAATTCGTTGGGAATATCAAAAACAAAATAATCAGTAATACTTTCTTGATCAGAATAAATAATCCTAAAACCATCCTTGCTGAAATAGCAAATTCCGGTCGCCTCACTCAAATAATTAGTATTATTAGCATTACCTATTGCTTTATGACCAAGTTCATGTGCGATTTGAGATGTTTGTGGTAATGAGCCAAACATAATCAGTGGAGCATTAAAAAAACATGCTGCTGCACCTTCACCGCAAAATATTCGTATATCATTTTTTGAAACAATTATCATCTCACTGGCTATTTCTTCAATTTGTTCACTGGAAAGTGTTATTCCAAAGCCTGTGGCAATATGAGACACTTTATTGCATAGTTCGGCTCTTTCATCAATTTCTTCTCCTTTAGGAAAAGGCAAATTAGAGCTTTCTGGGTCAGCCGGTTTTTGACCCGGTCCACAAGGTAATGGTAGTTTTTCAGCATGGACAAGCTGATTATCTGTGACTGTAATTTTTAACGGAGTAGTTTTTACAGTGACAAAAGGAAATGTTTCTGAATCAATAGTTGGATCATAAATAGTTTCGTCAATTGAATTAACAGTATAAGTCGTGATAGATGATGCTGGTAATATTATCGGTTCAACTATAGTTATTGGTTCTTGTGTTGCGGTTGCAGTCGGCGTTGCTATAGATATAGAAGGCGAACTGGCAGATAATAAGCCTAAAGCCGCGATGCTTAATAAAATAATAGCTTTGTTTCTAAAACTTGGTTTTTTTTCTTGTTGTTTTTTTACTTCCGCCATTTGAAGATTATATCAGA
>PCTC01000037.1:0-819 GCA_002786595.1 Candidatus Roizmanbacteria bacterium CG22_combo_CG10-13_8_21_14_all_34_12
TTGTTTTCTTCTAAACCCTTTGTTTCCATATTTTCTGAAATCTCACGAGTTGAAAGTTCGGCTAAAGCTGTAAAAACTAATTCTGCATCTGTCATATGATCACGTAAATTTTGCGTTTTTAATTTTTTTAATTTTTTATGTTCCTTTATTGTCAGATCACTCCACTCTTGATGAATAATATTTGTCAAAATTGCATATTCATCTTTTTCTTTGACATCATTTTTCTTCCAATAATCAGTTAGCTTATTTCTGATTTCCTGTCCCATCATCCTTTGTTGGATCCATTTTTCGCTTCGACCAAGTCTTTGCCAATTTATCCTCCCACGATTAATCGATTTTTCCGGATCTGTTGTTTCTTGAATTCTTTCATAACCAACTTTTGCAAGCCATAGTTTTATTGGTTCTGCCTTTGGACTCGGAACTGTTTGAATAAGACGAAGTAGAGTTTCCACATCTGAAACATCAGTTTTGTAAAATTTGCCATCACTTGCCTGCATTTTCAGTTGGTGACATTTTGTCACCACCTGGCTTCCTTCTTTTCGAAGTCTTTCGGCAAGTTTATTCCAATATTTCCTAGCACGAGTAAAATCAATTTGATCTGTTAACACTTGAATAATATCCACCACAGAGAAAAACCATTTTTCCTGTTTCTCGTCCCACTGTCTCCTAATTTTTTTCCCTTCAAAAATTGCAATTTTTGGTATATGCTTCATACTAAAGCTCTGGATCCCCGTCTTCACGGGGATGACGACCAAATAACAATTTAATAATATAACAATTTCTAATTTAAAATCAATTTCTCCAAAATTAGTTTTAATA
>PCTC01000037.1:880-6147 GCA_002786595.1 Candidatus Roizmanbacteria bacterium CG22_combo_CG10-13_8_21_14_all_34_12
TCTAATTCTCGTTTGAATTATTTGAATGTTTAGTTCGGGAAATTTTTCTTTAATTTTTTGAGTTAATTTTTCAACACTCTCTTTGTTAATATATTTACCGATGCTTTTCACTTGATATAAATAGTTCCGAACCGTGTTTTCTGTTTGTTTAACCGTATAGTTTTGTTCTAATATTTTTTCATAAAGATCAATCATCTGTTTTTTATCGTTGAGGCGTGAAAGAAGATAAATATGACTGGAACTGACGGATTTAGAATAGTATCCATCAATAACAACATCCGGTATTTTTTTTAACCTAAGCAAATGACAAATATAAGAAGGTTTAAATCCAATTTTTTTAGCAAGATCAACAATCCGGAGATTTTTTTCTTTAATAATGTATTCAAGCAACCTTGACTTTTGAAAAATATCCTTATCTTCTTTTATTTGATTTAGTAACGAAGTAATATCCTGAATCATTCAATAATTTTACACCACCCTGACATAAGAATCGCCTAGTTTTTTATAAAATTCTACTTTTCCTTTAATTTTGGCTGATATTGTGAAATCTCTTCCTAAAATTGTTCCGACTCCTGGATGAACTTTTGTACCCCTTTGACGAATGATGATATTGCCAGGGTTTACTTCTTGACTACCAAACATCTTGACTCCCATCCTTTTGCTTCGGGAGTCACGATTTCCTTTAACTGTTTTTTGTGCCTTAGTGTGTGCCATTAAACTTTAATAATTTTTAATTTTGTTAATTTTGATCGAAACCCTCTTACCTTTCTCTCTCTTGATTTCGCCTTAAATCTTGCAATTCTAATTTTTTCTCCTAAAACATTATCAACTACCTCTGCAGTAACTTTATCTTTTAAAAAAGGAGCTCCTAATTCAAAAGTTTTTCCTTCATCATCAAACTTTAAAAGAGTTTCCAGCTCAACTTTCTTACCCTTTTCAGAGTCTATTAAGTCAACTGTTATCTCCATTCCATCTTTTACGAGATACTGTTTTCCACCTGTTTTGACTACTCTATACATGACCATAGATATAAATTATACATTAAAAACGCATAACTTCAATCAGATATTAAACAGTTAAACGGTTAAAACTTAAACGGTTAAAAAAACTATTAAACCTTAAATATTAAACGTTTAGTAGTTTAGTGTTTAATAGTTTATTTAGGTTCTAACAGTTTAATACTTAACTGTTTTTTATGGTATTAATGCAAATCCTATTAACAGCGCTATCACCGATGATCCTCCGTAGGAAATAAAAGGAAGAGTAATTCCTGCAACAGGCATAATTCCCATATTCATGCCGAGATTGATAATTGTTTGAGAAATAAAATAGGTTAGCATTCCTAAACAATAAAGAAATTTTTTTTGATCATCTCGCGGTTTTTGGTAGTAAAAATAAATTGTTCTTTTAACTAAATAAATTGTAATTGTGGTAAAAAAAATTAAAACAAAAAAACCACCAAAAAAACCAAACTGTTCGATGAGTGACGCAAAGGCAAAGTCGGTGGTATTTTCCGGCAAAAAAAATAGTCTAGACTGGGTTCCTAGACCTAAACCTCGGCCAAAAAACATACCCGATCCAATTGTTATTACTGATTGAATCATATTATAAGCAGCACCTTGAACATCTAAATGTGGATTAATAAAACTTAAAATTCTTGCTCTTTGATAATCTTTCATTATCAACCAACCAACGGGAGTAAAAATAATTATTAATCCAATCAGATAACCAAGATATTTTTTTGAAAAACTTGAAAATATTAAAAGAACAAAAAATATAAAAAAATAAACCATGGCATTTCCTAAATCCGGCTGTTTAAAAATGATGATAAATGGAATTAAAAAATACAAAAAAATCTTTACAAAATTAAAAAAAGTATTACTTAATATGTTTTTAACTGTCAGAATTTCTGCTAAAAATAATATAAAAAAAACTTTAAAAAATTCCGAACCTTGAAAGTTAAAAAGAAAGAAGTTTAGCCAACGTTTTGATCCTTTAACTTCAAAACCAACGATAAATGTAATTATTAAAATAACAATAAAAAACCAATAAAAAAACTTGCTATTTATTCTAAAAAAGTGTGAACCAATTGACTTTAAAATAAAAAAAACAAAGAAGCCAATAATTAAAAAAATAAGCTGACGAACAAAAAGATCCTGACTTAATCCAAATAAATTAAAAAGTCCAAAAACTGAAAGAAAAATCAAGGAAAAAATATTCATTGTTATTGAACCTCAACTTTATCTCCAAACCTGATATTTTTTGCTAATACCCTTTTACCGATTGATTCGGTTTCACTTTCAAATTCCTTGGGAATTGTTAAATTAATTTTTTCATCTGTCTTTAAACCCTTTAATTTTCTTTGCGATTGAATCTCACGAATTAATTCTCTCAATCTTCCCTCTTTTTGTAATTGCTTTTCAGTTACCTTTACTTCTTTTTTCGGATAATGGAAATCATTGTTTATGGTTATATTTTTAATATTTAATTCCTTCAAAACAACGTCCCAGACCTCATCAGATACCGTCAGGTTAGCTGCTATCTCACTTTTTACACTTAAATTTGACAAAGGAATTCTTACCTTAACTCCAGTCAATTTTCTCTCCGCCTGACCAACTTCAACAATCTTTCGAGCAGTATTCATTTCGCCTTCTAATTTTTCATTCTTCATTTTTAATTTTTCATTTATTAAGGGCCAGTTCTCAAGATTAACACTTTCTTTACCTGTCAAATTCGTATAAATCTCTTCAGCAACAAAAGGAATAAAAGGAGAAATAATGATCGACAGATTAACTAAGATATAGTAAAGTGTTTCATAAAAATTATTTTTATCTTCAACGTTCTCCGAATTAACCCAAACCCGATCGCGGCTTCTCCGAATAAACCAAGTTGATAAGTCGGAGACAAACTTCTCGATTTCCAACGCTGCGTCCTTTGCGCTAAATTCTTTAAGATTTTTTTCCACCGAGATAACCACGGAAGTAAATCTACTGAGAATCCATTTATCAAGAACGTTTCTTGATGTTAAAAGCGAAGACGACTGTCCACGAAATTGAGCTTTAAAGCCATCTAAATTTGCGTATTCTACAAAGAACTTATATACGTTCCAGAGCATCAAATAAAACTGGCGGCGGACTTCATCAGCTTTTTTATATCCAAAAAGCATATTATCAGCCGGATTATGACGGGCAAACATCCATCTCATTACGTCAACGCCTATTTTGTCAGCCCCTTCATTAAATTCGATCGCATTGCCCCAACTTTTATGCATCGGACGACCGTCTTCTCCAAGCTGGGTTCCAAATCCTAAAACTCTTTCGAAAGGTGGTTCGTTTTCAAGAACAGTAGATTCGGCAATCATCGCATAAAACCAGTTTTTAAATTGACCGGGAAAAGATTCCGTAATAAAATTTACAGGAAACCATTTTCGCCATTCATTTTTATCCGTATTATAAAGCGGCTCTCCCTGATTGTTACCGGTGATGGTTGAATAAGGAACAATACCAGCATCCAGCCAAGGATTACCTACATCTGCGGTTCGTGATACAACTTTTCCGCATTTTTGACATTTAATTTTGACTTCATCAATAAATGGTTTGTGAGGCGTATGACCCTCAAATTCTGTCCACCCAGAAACTGCGCGCTTTTTTAATTCCTGTTTTGATCCAATCACCTCAAAATTTCCACATTTACACTCATAGATAGGTAGCGCCAATCCCCAATAACGATTTTTCTTGGAAATCAACCAATCGTTCATGTTTTTTAGCCAGTCAAGCTCGCGGTCAAGTCCAAATTCCGGCATCCACTTTATCTTCTTTGCAACTGATATCATTCTTTCTCTTAGTGTCTTATTAATTCTTAATTCTTCATTCTTAATTCTCAATTGCGATGGCTTGTCCATCGCCACGTACCATTCATCTTCAACCTTCCATACCAACTCTGTTTTACATCTCCAACAAGCGGGATATCTATGTTTATATCTAAAAATATTAAAAACACAATCATTACCTTTTTTGTCTTCTTCACGCAAAAAATCGAGGATTATTTCCGGATGCTTTTTTGCGTTTTTTCCGGCAAGAAATCCTAAACCGGGAAGATAATCGGCGTTGTCTGCAATAACGGGAATCATAGGAAGTCCCAATTTTTTACCCAACATGAAATCTTCTGTTCCTGCACTCACTGCGGTATGGACAAGCCCTGTGCCTTCGGTAGCTAAAATTGGCATTATTTGATCATCAGTTGCAACCACCGTATGAAAAGTATTTGGATTTTTTTCGGCAACTTCTTTGACGATTGGAAGATTATCAAACGGAGAAAAATATTTTAATCCTACTAATTCTTTACCCTTGACATTCTTTACAACTTTATAAACTTTATTAACTTTAAAAACTTGCTCGACCAATGCGCTCATTACCCAAAAATAATAATCTTTATTTGTTCCATCTTGAACCAGTGAATAATCTGCTTTTTCATCAACGGCAACGGCAATATTGGCAGGTATCGTCCACGGCGTCGTCGTCCAAACTAATAAGAATTCATTTTTGACTTTTGAATTTTGAATTTTGAATTCTAGTATCACCGATTCATGTACTAATTCCTTATAATCTTCCGTGAGCATTTCATGTTGAGATATGGCCGTTTCGCATCGCGGACACCACGGAACTGATTCGTGTCCTTTGTAAATCCAACCGTGGTCATAACATTTTTTCAAAAAATTCCAGATCATGTAGTTATTTTCGTCACTCATCGTAAAGTAAGAGTGCTCCCAATCGGCAAAATAACCCAGGCGTTTTGATTGTTCAGTCTGAATTTTTGAAAATTTCAATACACGATCTTTACAAAGTTGGACAAACTTGGCAATGGAGGCCTTAGAATTGCCGGGGACTAAATTTTCAATATCTTTTTTTGTATGGAGTCCTAATTCTTTTTCTACCTCAACTTCGACCCAAAGGCCCTGACAGTCAAAGCCGTTTTGAAATCTTTGTTTATATCCAAGTAAGTTATAAAAACGCGGCCAAAGATCTTTATAAGTTCTACCCCAAGCATGGTGGACTCCCATCGGGTTATTCGCAGTAATTGGGCCGTCCTGAAAGGAAAAATATTTTTTTGCACTGAGCGTAGTCGAAGTGTTGTTTTTTTCCCGATACTTTTTATCGATCCTCTTTTCATACCAATGTTTCAACCACTTTTTTTCCATCTCGGGAAAATTTTCACTAGCATTAACAGGTTTAAACATAGGCAAATATTATAATATAAAAATTATAATA
>PCTC01000041.1:0-5201 GCA_002786595.1 Candidatus Roizmanbacteria bacterium CG22_combo_CG10-13_8_21_14_all_34_12
AATCAAGAAATACTTAAGGTTGCTATGCTTGTCCGTGATATTGAAAACCATTATTATTTTCCACAGGACATTGAATGGTCTATCAAAGACAATCGTGTTTATATAATTCAAGCGCGACCGATTACGACGACGCATAACAAAACTGATTCCGATGTACAGACGCAAAATTTTGCGTCTCTACCGATTTTGACCGGCTCGCCAGCTTCACCCGGAATTGGCGTCGGAGTTGTAAAAATAATCATGTCACCTAGTGAGATCGGAAAAGTAAAAACAGGTGACATCTTGGTCGCTCCGCAGACAAATCCTGATTATGTTCCGGCTATGAAAAAAGCTGCTGCCATAGTTACCGAAAAAGGCGGACGTACATCACACGCAGCAATAGTTTCACGTGAACTCGGAATTCCCGCTGTAGTTGGAGCTGATGGCGCAACAAGGATATTAAAGGAAGGCATGGTTATTTCGGTCAATGGATTAACGGGTGATATATTCAAAGGGAAAGTAATTCAAAAATCCGAAGCAAAGATCGAAACTAAAAAATTACACACAGCAACAAATATCTATACAAATTTGGCTCAACCTGATCAAGCGGCAAAGGTTGCTAAAATGCATGTCGACGGTATCGGACTCTTAAGGGCGGAATTTGTCATCGCCGAAATTGGCGTTCATCCAAAACAGTTTATTAAGGAAGGAAAGCAGGAAGTCTTTATAAACAGACTTGCCAGAGAATTAATGAGATTTGTAACCCCTTTTTCTCCTCGACCTGTTGTCTATAGAGCTACAGATTTTAAAACAAATGAGTATCGAAATCTAACCGGAGGAAAAGAATTTGAACCCCATGAAGAAAATCCAATGTTAGGATTCAGAGGAGCATACAGATATATTGCTAATCCTGAAGTATTTGAAATGGAACTTAAAGCGATTAAAAAAATCTGGGAAAAAGGTTATCGAAATCTTAATCTGATGATTCCTTTTGTCCGCGTACCTTGGGAATTAATAAAAATTAAACAGATGGTGGAAAAAAGTGGACTCTTAAGTTATCCAGAATTTAAACTTTGGATAATGGTCGAGGTTCCTTCATGTGCTTTAAATTTAGAAGAGTTTATAAAGGTCGGAATTGACGGCGTTTCGATCGGGACAAATGATCTGACAATGATGTTACTGGGAGTTGATCGGGATTCCGAGGAAGTATCAAAAGTTTATGATGAACGGACTCCGGTGGTTTTGAATGTTCTTGAATATATTGTCAAAACCTGTCGAAAATATAATATTACCTGTTCGATTTGTGGACAAGCACCGTCAGATTATCCGGAAATTGCTGAAAGATTGGTAAGGGCCGGTATTACAAGTCTTTCTGTGACTCCAGATGTTATTGATCGAACCCGAAGAATAGTTTTTGATGTTGAACGTAAACTCTTCAAGGAAAAAAGGGGGAAATGAAAATATGGCTGTTATTAGAAAAATCATTGCTAACGAAATTATTAATTGTCTCGGATACCCGACTCTTCAGGGAAAACTTTTTTTAGATGACAATCGCTTTGTCACTTCTAATATTTCTTCACTTGATCCTGAAATAGACTTGCCTGTTGAAGAGCTTCGGGATAAAGATAAAAATCGTTATAACGGGCTGGGATCCCAAAAGGCCACTTCGTATATCAATAATTTATTAAGCCCAAAGCTTTCTGGAGTTTCGCCGTTAAAACAAACAGATATAGATAATTGGTTATTAAAGGCTGATGGGACTAAAAACAAAAGCAACCTTGGCGTAAATACTATCAGTCTTATTTCAAAATTGGTTGCTAATGCAGGTGCTTTGATATCTGATAAACAACCATATGTATATCTAAATGAAAATTTTATTAAATCTTCGCATTTGCCCTGTGAATTAAAAAAATTACCTACCCCGCTTTTTACCTTGTTAACAGGTGGTAAAGGTGGCCAGACCGACCTGGATTTTAAAGAATTTTTAGTCTTTCCGTCATCTGCCTTCCCCTACCATCAGTCATATCAAATTAGTGTCGATCTTTATCATAATTTAAGAAAACTTTTTAAAATGAAGTTCTTTACAAATCTTGATGCGCTTGATGCTATCAAACAATCTGTTGAGTCAATGAACCTTCATTACGGTCAAGATATTTTTGCCAGTATTAATTTCCAAGCTGCAAGTTATTTTAGTCATCGCTATACTATCAAAGATAAAGAACAGCCGTTAACAAGTGAGGAATACATCAAGTTTATTAAGGAGATCATAAAAAAATATCTACTTTTGGTTATTATTGATCCATTGGAAGAGGGAGATCTGCGCGCAAATAAAGGCTTTTCTGAAGATATTAAAACGGATTTTTATCTCGCCAGTTCAAAATCAAGTTTATTTAATCAAGTTACAACAGCCGTGCTAAAACTTAATGAAATTGGAACTATAACTGAATTTTTTGATCAGGTAACTAAATTAAAAAATAATAAATTAAATTATATAATCTCGTCGGGACACGCTGAAACGAATGATGATTTTGTTGCCGATTTAAGCGTTGCTCTTCAAGCAGATTTCATTAAGTTCGGCCCACCCGTCCACTCGGAAAACGTGACCAAGTATAATAGATTGCTGGATATTGAGAAAGAATTAAAACTGTCCTGACTAAAGGTTAAATCTTAAACGGTTAAATGTTAAATAAACTATTAAGGATTAAACTTTTAAACATCAAAACGTTTAATATTTAAAGTTTTAATATTTCTTTAACCTTTAATATTTAATTTTTAATATTTTTTTAAAGTTATGATTGGCAAACTCAAAGGCAAACTCGTCGAAATCGATGGTAATGTCGGTCTGATTGAAACATCCGGTGGTGTCTTTTACCAGGTCTATCTTCCTTTTTCTCTACTTTCTACCTTCCAACTTCCACCACTATCTTCTACCGTCAATCATCTACCGTCTATTGAAATCTATACCTACCTTCAAGTTCGCGATGATGCCCTGGTTCTTTTCGGCTTTGAAACTAAAAAGCATCATGATTTTTTTAAACTCCTTCTGACTGTCTCCGGTGTTGGTCCCAAGACTGCATTTAATGTAATCTCTCATATCAAATTAGACCAATTAGTCCAATTAGTTCAATCTAACGATGTGGCCGGCTTTACCCAAGTCCCCGGTCTCGGACGTAAAACTGCCATGAAAATTATTCTGGAACTATCTTCAAAGTTTAAAACTGATTTTGATATGAAGAATATGGTGATGTCCGATGACGATCAAACTGTCGTCAGCGCTTTAGTGTCTCTTGGCTATAAGTCATATGAGGCAAAAAAAATTGTTTCAAAATTGCCTAAAAATATCACTGTTGAAGAAAAAATAAAAGAGGCATTAAAAAAGCAAGTCAAATAATTTGAATGTCATTCCCGCGAAGGCGGGAATCCAGTATAATAACTTCCATGAGCGTGCAAAAAAACGAAGAAAACCTGCGGCCAAAATTGTTGAAGGACTATATAGGACAGGAAAATGTGGCTAAGACTCTTAAGATGTTTATTGATGCTGTTAATAAGCGCGGGAAACCTTCTGAACACATTCTTTTTTACGGTCCTCCGGGAATTGGTAAGACAACTTTGGCTTATATAGTCGCCAATGAATTAAAGGGTGAGATGAAGGTCACCTCTGGGGCAACGATCACCAAAACCGGCGATCTGGCTGCCATTTTAACTAATTTAAAGGATAATGACGTTCTCTTCATTGATGAAATCCACCGGCTCCCAAAGTCGGTCGAAGAAATGTTATACCCTGTCATGGAGGAATATTCGCTTGACATAATTATTGGTCAAGGTCCTTCAGCTAGGACTGTCCGTCTGCCGGTTCCAAGAATAACTATAGTTGGCGCCACCACAAAACTGGCTTTACTTTCTGCCCCCCTCCGGGACCGTTTTGGATTAATCCTTAGAATCGATTTTTATGATTTGGCCGAAATTGAAAAGATTATTAAAAGGTCAGCTAAAATCTTTGGGATAACTATTACCGATGACGCAGCCCATCAAATTGCTCTTCGTGCCCGCAAAACACCAAGGCTTGCAAACCGGATCTTGAAACGCGCTCGCGATGTCTTTGAAGTTGATAAATATAAAGAAATAGATAAAAATTTACTTGAAAAATTATTTGAACTATTGGAAATCGATGAGGTTGGCTTAACCGATATCGATAAACAGTATCTCGAAATATTAGGAAAAAAATTTAATAATATTCCTGTTGGAGTTGAAACCATCGCCTCCTCAATTTCCGAAGACAAGCAGACCGTCGAAGAGTTCATAGAACCCTATTTGTTACGATTAGGTTTTTTGAAAAAGACTTCAAGAGGCAGACAATTGACACAAAAGGCTTTAACTCACTTGAAGATTAATAAGAAAGAAGAAAATTCATTATTTTAATGTCCAATGTCATTCCCGCGCAGGCGGGAATCCAGACTATATTTATAGTTAGTTTAATTATTGTAGACTGTCTCTCTCATTTTGAAGCTCAATTATTCTATCTAATATAGCGCTTCTTTCTGCTCCCATACGAGCTCTTCCTGTTTGTCTATTTAAATTATTTATTTGAGCTGTTATATCATTTATTCTTTTCTTATTCGCTCTAGTAGGTCTTCTAAAAAATTCTCTAGTTACCTCTTTAGTTAAACCCCCGCCTGCTGGTCCAATACCATCAATTGAAAATTCGCCTGTCCCATCAGGATTCCTAGTAACAACAAGTCCGCCCTTAAATTTTTTACTTTTCCTTGAACCACTGACACCTGCAACCAAAAAGACCTCATTTGCACTTGATAATCCCAATCGTGTTGATATATAAGCATAAGCAACTAATCCAACTGCACCCAAAGCACCTAAAAGCAAATCATGCCTACCTTGATTTTCATATTGTATTGCTTCAGTAAGTACTTTAGCTTTCTTTAATCCTGTAAGTACCCTACTAAAGGTATGCCAATTTAAGTTACCATTTCTGGCTGAATATGTAAGATAATTAGCCATTGGAACTGATCTTATTGGTTCTAACATAACTCATAGTATACTAAATACTATATATAATTCAACTGGACTGACTGTCCCAAACGGTTTAATTCACTGTATACTGTATAATGTATATTATAGTATGTTTATCGATGAAGCACAAATTATGGTTAAGGGCGGACATGGTGGGGCCGGTAAAGTGGCTTTTTTTAGAAATAAAAAAGGTCCAT
>PCTC01000041.1:5258-6154 GCA_002786595.1 Candidatus Roizmanbacteria bacterium CG22_combo_CG10-13_8_21_14_all_34_12
GGTGGGGCCGGTAAAGTGGCTTTTTTTAGAAATAAAAAAGGTCCATCCGGTGGCAACGGAGGTCCGGGCGGCGATGTCTATGTTGTGTCCAGCAGCAACATAACCCAACTTGAAACCTTTATTTCTAAAATAAAATATATCGGAGAAAATGGAGGACCGGGAGGTCAAAATCAAAGAACAGGTAAATATGGCAGTGATCTCTTTATAAAAGTTCCTATTGGCACGACCCTCATCGATATTGTTACCAAGGGCGAAATAACGGTCAATGAAAAAAATCCAAAATATTTACTCTGTCGAGGCGGGCTTGGAGGACTTGGAAATAGTGCCTTTAAATCCCCCACTCATCGTGTCCCACAAAATGCTGAACCAGGGAAAGAGGGGCAGGAAAGAAACTTTAAATTAATTCTTAGATTAATCGCTAATTATGGATTGATTGGATTGCCAAACGTCGGTAAAAGCAGTTTGTTAAATAAACTAACTTCAGCCAATGTTAAAACTGCCAACTATCCGTTTACTACTCTTGAACCAAACCTTGGTGTTTATAACGATAAAGTGCTCGCAGATGTTCCCGGGCTTATTGAGGGTGCTTCAACAGGAAAAGGTTTGGGAATTAAATTTTTAAAACACATCGAAAAAGTTGACCTAATACTTCACTGTATTTCTGTCGAATCACAAGATGTAGCTACAGAATACAACACCGTAATTAATGAATTAAAAACTTATAACTCCAAACTTCCGGAAAAAAAATCAATAATTTTATTAACCAAGACTGATTTGGTTGATAAAAAGGAAATTGAAAGAAAAGTTAAAGAATTAAAAAAATTTAACAAAGACGTCTTACCTGTATCGATTTATCATGAAGAATCACTTAATAAATTAAAAAAATTTCTAATTGA
>PCTC01000040.1:103-5075 GCA_002786595.1 Candidatus Roizmanbacteria bacterium CG22_combo_CG10-13_8_21_14_all_34_12
GTGGCAGCGGCATTATATAACCAATTTTAGCAGGTTTTACATCATCATCAATCCATGTTTTTTTATTTGGAAAGCAAGAGGATCGAATGGATTTGAAAAATCCTTCGGTGAAAAAGGATGAGGCTCAATTAAATCATCACTATCACTTCTAATATTCATTAACAACACTCTTTCTTTCTGCCGGTCAAGCCCAAATTTTTTTGAAATAATACAAACATCAATATCGCTATGTTTATTAGCGGTTCCTTTTACGTATGATCCAAAAATATATGCTCCTTGAACAGGAATTCCTTGTTTTTTAACATTGATTATGTATTGATTTACTATAGATTTAATAGCGTCGTTTATCATATATTTGTGACTACCAATTTATAAATACTTTTGCAAATTTGTGTCCATTTATCAGTGTATTCTTTATTAGCTTTTTTATAAAAACTTAGTTTATAATCATCATACCGTGCCTCAAGATTAAAAGATGTAATTTCATTTAAATTAGCAGTTTGTTCGGAATCAAAGATAATATCTGTTTCTTTAGCAAGTCTTTTTAAATCATGAACATAAACAATAGGCTTATTGAGTGAAAGTATCTTTGCTTTTAAGGCTTTTTCGACTGCTAAGTGCCAAATAAAAAGACACCAATCATAATGCCTTGATTTGTATAGATCTTCGGCAGTTTCAACATCTTTCTTTGCTTTGAGTAACCAGTTTTTAATCATCTGCCTATTGCTCATGTATGTATTTTATCACAATAACTAAAACGATGGTCATTCATCCCTAAATTTTCTTCAGGTTTTGGGGATTTATCCCGAGTTTATCGAGGGATTATTTTTTTAAACAAAGAGTGCTCTATACAACCTTGCAGGTTGGATGAGGTTGGGAAAACTATTTTTTCCCCAACTGTCTATCGACTTTAGCAAAAAAGATGAGCATGAGTAAAAAGGCAATTAAAAGCAAAACAAAAGGGAGCTGTTGTTGTTTAAAAAAATCATCAAAGTTAAACATATTTTTCTACAATTTTTTCAAACTTAACTGCTAACAAATATATTATAACTATCAAGAATAAATAAAACAATAAATTAATAAAACTTTTTAGGGTTATTAAGGTAAAGATTAAGGCGGCACATAAATCCGATAAAATAGATTGAATTACTTTTAAATGTGATAAATATAATTTCATAATTTTATCTTAAATAATATCGTCAATAGTGTCTACCGCTTATAACCTACAAAAATACGGAAATAGGGCGTGGAAAAGGGAAAAAAAGGATGATAGACAATCAATTCATTTGAGCCTAAATTTTCTTCAGGTTTTGGGGGATTATTTTTTTAAACAAAGACAGTTTAAACAAAGACAGTCTTAAATAAGACTGTCTTTGTAAGAGTTCACAAGTCTTGAAACAGATTGTCATTCCCGTGAAGACGGGAATCCAAACTAAATATACTTTATAAGGTAATTATAGTCTGGTTCCCCTCCTACGAGGGGATGACCAAACAGTTGGACACCGAGGTATAAGTGATAGATTAGAGCTTAATGAGGGGCTAAAGAAGATTTACAGGTCAGAATTAGCCGACCAGTGCCATTTTTTTAAATAAAGACAGTCTTATTTAAGACTGTCTTTATAAAGAGTGTCCTTAAATTCAGGATTTGAGTATTAGTAAATATTCTTCCCGGGAGATTTTTGCAGTTCGCAAATTATTTTTTAATACCATCCCGACTTTTCAAAAACAAAACACAATTTTTTATAATGAATTGGAGTAACTTTCACTTTATAGATAAAACGAAAAAGGTTGAATGATAATTTTAGGAAATGAAAAGAGAGATTTTTTTACGGATATCCCTGATTCTTGTAAAAATTCTTCAAGATTACCTTTTCTTTTTACTTCTTCTATGGTAATCTCAAGAGTCTGGTTCACATTTTTTATCGCTTCTATTTCTGTTTTTCCACAAGAAGAGACATCAAATTCAGGAATATAAGCAATATAAGGCGCTTCTTTTGCCTCTTTTTCGTAAAGGATTTTAATAGTGACAGGGTAATTATATGGTTTCATAATATGGCTCATTATAACACATATTCAGAATCAACAGCTACTCAAAAATCAACAGCATTCATCCCTAAATTTTAGCAGAAAGAGGAGGAAAGAACCTGAGAGATTAATAGAAAATAAGGATTAGTTTTTTGAATATAATATGATTCCTTCTTTTTTTATTTCGCTATAAATACTTAGAGGGTTGATTTTTTTAAACTCATCTTTCTTATAACCACGAATATCAAAACAAAATCTTGAATGAATTGAGTTAGCAATCTTGTCTAATTCATTTAATTTTTTTGAACCTACAACTGCCAAATCAATATCGCTCCAAGTTGAGGCTTCACCACGTGCAAATGAGCCATATAAAATAATACTATCAGGATTGACCGTTTTAACAACTTTTCTAACAAATTGATTCAATGGTTTTTTAATAGTTTTTCTATCCATAAATATATTATTTGAGCCTGTTTAATCAATGGCTCAACTTTCTTTTTATCAGAATAATATTGTCTGCTTAAATCTTCGTATCTCGTCCGCATAAAAGCCCGAGTTATTTCTTTTGTATCTTTGATATTTAATTCATTAATATTCAATTTAGCTTGTTGTAAAAGTTGATCAATATCATGAGTCTTTCTTGGTAAAATATTGACCATTTCGATGATATATGCCTTTATAACTTTCTCAACTGCCTGTTGCCAAAACATGATAGCATAAACGTATCTTTTTGTTTTCCAAGTCATTTCAGCGACTTCCTTATCCTCTTTAGCGATATTTAACCATTCCTTAGTTTCTTTTTTCATGACTATATTTTATCACAATAATCAGATGATCTCATTCACCCTTAAATTTTAGCAGAAAGGGGGATAAAGAAATTAAGAGATTAATTGAGATTGGAAAATTGACTGACAATAACAAAGACAGTCTTAAATAAGACTGTCTTTATAAAGAGTGTCCTGTACAACCTCGCAGGTTGGATGAGGCGGAAAAATTATTTTGAAGACTTACGAAAAACTATTATAGCTAAAAAAATAGTAATCAAAACCAGAGCAGTGGCGATTTGAACATTAGCAGTAATGTTCCAAAAGTTGGGATTATTCATAAGAGACTTCTTTCTAATTTATAACAAAACCACAAAAACAATATCTAGGAGCAAGAGAAAAAATTCTTTTCTTATACAAGAATAGAAATGTCCTCTTTTTAATTAATCGACTGGGAAATAGTCAAGACAACTTGTCATTCCCGCCCCCGATCGAAGTCGAGGGCAGGCTCCGGCGGGAATCCAGACTAAATATTCCTTATAAAATATCTTGATAAAGATCTTTCCATTCTGGATTCTTTTCTTCAATTAATCTTATTTTCCATAATCTATTCCATTTCTTTATTTGTTTTTCTCTGATAATTGCAGATTCGGGATTATTATGTTGTTCAAAGTAAACAAGATTATGGATTTCATATTTTTTTGTAAATCCGTCAACTTTTTTATTTTTATGTTCCCATACACGCCTTACAAGATTATCAATTATTCCAATATAGAGAATTCCGTTCCTTTGAGAAGATAAAATATAGACGCAATAAAACCGATCAAACATATAAGGTAATTATAGTCTGGATCCCCTCCTATGAGGGGATGACAATTCATTGTAGTGCGGTTTCACACTACTTTTTTATTTTATCACAAATTCTTACACAAGAATAGAAATTGTCCGCTCTAATCTTGCCTGACAATGCAAAAAATTTCAAGGGAAAAACAAAGACAGTCTTATTTTCGAAGGCGTTTTTCGCAGTCAATACAAAACGAGGCTTCTGGAATCAGTTTTAGTCTTGCTTCAAGAATGGGTTTTTTACAACGCTCACAATAACCGTATTGGTTCTTATTGATTTTTTTCAAGGCACTATCTATTTCTCCTACTCTCTTTTGCATGTCCTTAATTTCGGCCTCTATGGTATCATGGCCAACTTGTTCGCGAACATCAGTATCAACGGCCGCGTTATCTGATGCATGGTCAGGATCAGCGAAGGGATCGTCTTTTTTAAGAACCTCTATCTGATTAAGATTTTTTCTCCTTTCCTCCTCCAACCTTTTTTTTTGTTCCGACACGAACTGTTTTGAAAATTTTTTGTCCATAATTTTTTATAAAACTTAAAGTACCGTTCCTAAAATAATATACAAAGTGAAAACTGATTGTCAACAGAATTATTAATGAAATCAAAAAGTCTAAACTAAGATCTCCGTAGTATAAACGATTGTCTTTAATGTTGTCAAATAAAATTGTAGTTAAAGCTAAAAACCAAAGAAAAAACCTTAAAAGAAAACCTTTATAGTATCTTTCTTTTCTTATCTCAAATAGTATTCTGTAGGCTATCAAAAGTCCAATTATCAACATAATACCCTCATATAAACCAACCAAATGTCTGTACCCATCAAAACCTACGTATTTTATTTTTAATAGGAAATTTGTTTTTGTACCTATTTCAAGCCCTGAAAAAAAAGACCCGATTTTACCAAAGACAAAAGCAATAAAAAGAGGAGTGATTAGATAATCAATTAAGTCGTTAAAATTTAACTTACGTGAATTAGTAAATAAATACAAAACCAAGAGACCACCAAAGATTGCTCCATAAAGAGATATGCCGGGATAACCATTTACAAGAACGAACTTTAATAAATTAAAACCAAAATCTTTAAAATTTAGAAATACAAAAATTAGTCGCCCAAAAAAGAAAGCGCCGAACATAGACAAAAATAATCCATCAAAAACATCTTCTTCTTTGAATGATGTTAAGCGAATATTTTTCCAAAGTAAAAAGATTGCCCAAAAAAATCCCAAAACCAAAAATACCCCAAAAGTATAAATTTTTATAAAACCAAGGTTTAGAAGTACAGGTAACATAGTTTTTAGTATAATTTATCACTGATGAAAAAACAAATACTTAAAATTGG
>PCTC01000049.1:0-5065 GCA_002786595.1 Candidatus Roizmanbacteria bacterium CG22_combo_CG10-13_8_21_14_all_34_12
AAGCTACAGACTCAACTTCCGGTATTTCCTCATATTCCGTATCTCTTGATTCCGGTAAAAACAAGAATTACTCAACTTCTGGAATTCCGGCAACTGGAGACACAACAAAATCTTCATATCTTTATAAAGATGACAGTAATGCCAAAATAGAATATTTTAATGAAAGCGATTCTGATACCACTAATGATGAAATCAGAGTCTACTTTAAAGGATTAAATGCCAGTGAGTTAACCGAAGGAAAACATAGCTTTAAAGTAACTGTCACTGATAAAGCAGGAAATGAGAATAGTAGTACTCAAGATTTTTATCTTGATAAAACTCCTCCTGGTATTTCAGAGTTAGCCATTGCCAATATTTCTACAGTTAAAAAAGGTCAGACCTATACACTTAGTATCTTCAAAAGGATACCTTCATTTTCGGGTAAGATTGAAGACCCATTTTATGGAAGTGAAAAAACGAATGATGACGGGAGTAAAGATACTTTTGATAAAGTGTCATCTGGAATAGATAATATTAATCTCACATTAAAAAAACTTGATGGAAAAAAATACGTTAATCATTTTACCAAAGATTATTCTGTTACCTCTAATCGTTTTTATATCACCACCCCTTATCCACTTGTTGATGGACAATACGAAGTTTTAATAACTGCGAAAGACAAAGCAGGCAACAATAGTAGTTATCCGGCGTTTTATTTAAAAATAGGAAATAACTCATTTTTATCTTTGGCGTCTTCATTTGTCAGTAATTTATTTAACAACGGAAAAGATATAAAACAAATTAATCAACCTACGTTTTTGCCATCTTCAAAAACTACAGTAAATATTTTAAATAGTGTTAAACAACAACGCATATCTACAGTCCAATCATTCGTCTCATGGGTTGCCAATTTCATAAGTAAATTATGGAGAAACACTCTTCGACTAAACTAAGACTATATTTAGTACTTTTATTTTTTGGATTGTTTCTTCTTGCTCCTCAAAAAGCCATTGCTTCTTCGAGCTATGATCTCAGTAATCATTCAAACTGGAATATAAGAATAGATGGTGACAGCTCCGGAAGCACCCTTTCTTCTTATTCTATTACTTCTGCAGATGTTGATAATGATGGGAAAAACGACATTATTGTGGGTGCAATCCCAAAAGATACTTTATATATAATATATGGGTCATTGCTGGAAAATATACTACAAAATACAAAGATCATAGATTTAAACGTTCCTACAAACTATAGTATTAAATTGGTCGGACCAAGCGGTTCAAATTTTAGTATTAATTCCAAAGTTGCAGACATAAATAATGACAGTAAAAATGATTTATTGATTGGTGCTTCAGATACCGATTTTAACAGTCACACGAATTCTGGTTCAGTTTATATTGTATATAACGAATTAATTAATGGTTATAGTGGCACGGGTAATACTGTTGATATGACAGATTCCGCAAATTACAATATACGTTTTGACGGTTCAGCTGGTAGTTATCTTGGATTTTCTAGTTCTACAATTTCGGACTTAGATAAAAATGGAAAAAATGATATTATTATTACGTCTCCTTTAAGTTCATACACGGCTCCATCGTCGGGTTCAATTTATGTTATATATGATAGTATTATCGATAATTATTCTAATACTGGTAATAATGTTGATTTGGGAAATAATTTATTTTATAACTTGCGTTTTGATGGTTCGGGATTTTTTGAATCTTTAGGTTATTTTGATGTAATTTCAGTAAAAGACATTGATAGTGATGGTGCTCAGGATTTAATCATTGGCGGGCCAAATAATAATGATTTGGGTGGAGTTGTATATATAATCAAACATTCAATAATTTCAACTTTTGGAGGTGTAGGCAATAATATTAATTTGAATAATACTGACAATTACAACATTCGCTTGATTGGTGGTAATTATACAAAGTTTGGTGATGGAGTATCTGTGGATGATTTTAATGGTGATAATAAATTAGATTTACTTATAGGAGATAGAAGTACGGGTGAAAACAATAATCTCTCAGGCGGTGTTTACGTAATATTTAACAATGTTTTTGATTATTATAGCGGCACAGGTAATTCTATCAATGTCTCAGATACGAGTAATTACAACATTAAATTTATTGGAAATCCGCAAGACCAATTACCAAAAGGTGTTGTTCAATCTGTAGATATTAATAATGATGGAATTAGCGATATTTTATTTGGCGATGACTATACTGACTATAACAGCAGAGCTGATTCTGGATCTTTGTTTGTTATTTATAATAGCGTATTAAGTAATTATTCCGGTACCGGTAACAATTTGGATATAGCTAATAGTTCAAGTTATAGCATGAGATATGACGGGGAATTTAGTAGTGGTAAATTAAGTTATGTTGCTTTGGCTACAAATGATATTAATAATGACGGAAGTCAAGATATTTTAATTGGTGAACGCAATGCAAATAATAACAGTCGTAGTGCTTCTGGCTCTCTCTATATTATCTATAACTTCCCCCACAGCATTTCTTTAAACTCAATAAGTTCCTTGACAAAAGAAAATTATTTTATTGCTACAGGAACGGTTATTGCAACCCAATCGGTGACTAATATCAAAGGAGTTCAATATTCTCTTGATAATTCTAACTTTTCTGGAACATGGAATGATTGTTCAGCAACGGATGGAACGTTTGATTCTACTAGTGAAAATTTTAATTGCAATGTTTCAACCACAGGCTTAACTGATGGAAGTCACACAATCCGTTTTAGAGCCTACGATGATAATATCTCATATACTGCTATTTCCAACTACGCCTCTGCCTCTTTCACCTACGATCACACGTCACCTCTCATTGACTGGACAGATACAACTGGCAACAAAAAGAAATATGAGAGTACGGGGAATGATAATGTTTTTACGTTAGAGACTCTACCAACCTTTATCTTTACCAAATCAAGTGACGCAACTGCAGGTCTATCAAAGTATCAGATTCTCGTTAATGATAATGTATATATAGATAATATTGATCCTGTGAAGCCTGGAGATAAGGATTACCGTGAGGATGATGATAAATATATTAAATATGATGGAGACAATAATATATTAGTCCATGCCAAAAAAGATAAAGATAGACTAATAACTGGTAAAGCTTACAAATGGAAAGTAAGAGCTGTAGACTCAGCAGGTAATTCAACTGATACTACAGAAAAGATACTCAGAATCAATACTCATGAAGCTAATTTCTCTCACACATGGTTTCCTCTGACTCTACTTAATATTGGAGGTACAGATATTAACTTCTCATCAATTGCCCCAGATAAAATCCCATCAAGCCTCAACATTAGCGTCACCACTCCTACCTTCTATGGTATAGCTCCGGTAGGTAGTAAAGTAACTTTAAGAATTGAAAAAGAGAATGATAGTAATACAGGCAGAGACTTAGTACTTAATACAACCTCATCAACTAACGAATCATCAAGATTTGGGATTAACCTAACAGATAAGTTAAATACCAAAACAGAATACTTTATTAATCTCTCAGCAGTTAACCCACAAGGAGACTATGTAGAGTTACCAGAGTTTAAATTAAATGTTGGAGGAAGTGGTGGGACTGGAATATTACGAAATATTGAGAAGATATTTAAACCAAAGAATGTTGTGCCAACATCGACAAAAGGTGTCAATCATATAGTCCCGCCAAAGGCGGGAGACAATGTGGTGAAAAAACATTGCTTCTTGTGGTTGTGTTGGTGAAAAGGTATGTATTATAAATAAAATCCCTTTCTAATAACCTAATTGTTATGTTTTGTAGGTTATAAGCAGTAGACACCAGTTTTATAGTATTTTATGATTGATAAATTAATTATTATTTGTTTAAATTAAAACCTATGATCACTGATGCGGATGTAAAAAAATTAGAAAAGACATTTGCTACAAAGGAATTCTTAAAGAAAGAACTAAATCGATTTGCTACAAAAGATGACTTAAAATCATTTGCTTCCAAGGAATTCCTAAAGGAAGAATTAAACAGATTTGCTACTAAAGATGATCTAAAACGATTTGCTACCAAAGAAGATCTACGATCAGCGTTTGACGAATTAGTTAGTGTCATCATGGAAATGACCGATAATGTTATTGCGCGGATTGATAAAACACTCGATAGAACTGAAATAAACGAAGACCAAATCCAAGATCATGAAAATAGATTACGAAAAGTTGAAGATAAGGTTTTTGTTGTTTAACACGTATCCTTCTGTTGATTAATTGAGCAGTCTCTGATATTTTAAGAATATTATGGCGCTCATCATTGTTGAATCTCCAACCAAAGCAAGAACTTTTAATTATATTCTTAAATCAAGTAAAGAGAACGATAAAAACAACTACTTTGTTTTTGCATCGATGGGTCATATACGGGATCTGCCAAAAAGTAAAATAGCCATAGATTATGAACATGATTTTAAGCCTGATTTGGAACCGATCTTAAATAAAGAAAAAGTTATTACACAATTAAAAAAACTTGCTACGGAGAATCAGGAAATTATTTTAGCAACAGATCAGGACCGCGAAGGAGAAGCAATCTCCTATCATATTGCCTATATTCTGGGTTATGTTGATGAGAATTGGCCGTCAATAGGCTTTAAAAAGGGTCTGACCCTCAAGAGGATTATCTTTCACGAAATTACTTCAAAAGCTTTAGCTGAAGCATTAGCAAAACCTGAAACCTTGCGATTAGATTTGGTCAAAGCTCAAATGGCCCGAAGAATTTTAGATCGAGTCGTTGGATATGAATTATCACCACTTCTTTGGAAAAAGACCGGCAAAAATTGGCTTTCAGCCGGTCGTGTTCAAACAGTTGCTTTAAGATTAATTGTTGAGCGGGAAAAAGAAATTAAAGCTTTTAAAACTGAAGACTATTTTCAAATATTTGGTTTGTTTGACCAAGATGTAAAAGCCAAGCTTATTTCAAAAGATAGTATTCTTTATGAACAAAAATACACATTAAAATTATTTGCAGGGGAATATGTTTACACAAAAACAACCATCAATAAAGAAAACGTTGAAACAATTAAACAAGACTGTGTAAACGATAAA
>PCTC01000049.1:5086-9453 GCA_002786595.1 Candidatus Roizmanbacteria bacterium CG22_combo_CG10-13_8_21_14_all_34_12
TGGTTTTTCCTCGAAACAAACAATGCGCTTGGCTCAAGATTTGTATGAGCGTGGTTTAATCACCTATCATCGTACTGACTCTTTTAATCTTTCGGCCCGTTTTGTTTTTCCGGCGAAAGAATATATTGAAAAAAAATATGGAAAAGAATATGCATTGGAACGCCCTCGAGGTTTTCGCACCCGATCAAGGTCAGCCCAGGAAGCTCATGAGGCAATTCGTCCAACTAAGTTACTCGAAATGAAAGCCGCTTTTAAAGGAAAAAAAGAATCAAAATTAACTGTCAATCATCAAAGGCTTTATACATTGATTTTTAATCGGGCGATTGCAACCCAAATGAAGGAAGCTTCAATAAAGACAGTCAAAACCAAAATTGTTTCTGACAAAAACTATCTTTTTGAAAGTGAACAACAACAGGTAATTTTTGACGGATTTTTAAAAGTCTTTGATCCTTTTTATGTGACTAATCACCAAACAGTAATTAAATTAGAAAAAAACATGGTAATTGGAATAAAAACGTTGGAAGAAAAAGCTTTATTAAGTAAGGCGCCGCCACGATATAACGAAGCGTCATTAATTAGAACATTGGAAGAAAAAGGGATTGGCCGCCCTTCAACTTATGCAATGATTATTTCCCTTATTCAAACGAAAAATTATACTGAAAAAGATGGGCGTTATTTTATCCCGACTTCAATTGGAACTTCCATCTGCGATTATCTTTCGAGTAGTTTCCCAACAATTTTTGATCTTTCTTATACGGCAAATCTTGAAGATGGCTTAGACAGAATTGCAAATAAAGAAGAAGATTACATTAAATTATTAAAAGATTTTTATACGCCATTTAAAAAAGAGTTAGAGGTAAGAAAAGAAGATAGCTCGATGCTAAAGATTGAAGACGATGTCAAAGGGATTTGTCCGGAAGACGGGGGCAATTTAATTTCCCGTTTTTCCCGTTTTGGAAAATTCATTGCCTGTGCAAATTACCCTAAATGTAAATACACTAAGTCAATCGTAAAAGTGGTTAAAAATAGAAAATGTCCGACTTGCGGGGATCAGGTTGTGGTAAAATTTACCAAGAGCAAAAAAAGATTTTATGGATGTGGAAATTATCCAAAGTGTAAGTGGAGCGCATGGAGTTTAGCAGTAGCTAAAGTTTAAATTATGAAATATATTTTTATTTCGGGTGGCGTGATTTCAGGAATTGGTAAAGGTATTACCGTCGCGTCAATTTCTCTCCTTTTAAAACAAGCAGGATATAAAGTTGCTCCATTAAAATTTGAAAATTATTTAAATATTGATGCCGGAACAATTAATCCGATAGAGCATGGAGATGTTTTTTTATGTGAAGATGGCACAGAAGCTGATATGGACATTGGAACCTACGAAAAATTTTTAAATGAGGACATGGGTAGAGATAACTTTGTGACGATTGGAGAAATATATAAAACCGTCATTGATCGTGAGCGAAGATTTGAATATAAGGGTGAAGATGTAGAAGCTATTCCCCACATTACAAATGAAATTATAGACAGAATTAATTTACTTGGAAAAAAGAAAAAGGCTGATATAGTTGTTATTGAGCTGGGAGGTACGGCTGGGGAATATCAAAACATTTTTTATTATGAAGCGTCTCGGATTTTAACTTTGAAAAATCCTGGAGATGTCATCCATGTCCATGTTTCATACGTTCCAACCCCAAATCATCTTGGCGAACCGAAGACCAAGCCGACACAACTATCCGTCCGAACTTTAAACTCAATGGGTATTCAACCAGATTTTATTGTGGCAAGATCAGAAAAATTATTGGATAAAAGACGAATCGAAAGGTTTGCTTTGTTTTGCAACGTCCAGCCGGAAAATATTATCTCAAATCCCGATGTTTCTCATCCTTATGAAGTACCTCTCATCTTAGAAAATCAGCAATTATCAGAAAAAATTTTAAAATCGTTGAAACTTAAAGTCACAAAACCAGATTTAACAGATTGGAAAAAATTAATTGATAAAATTTATTCTAAAAAATCCGGAAAAGTAATTAATATTGCCATTGTTGGAAAGTATTTTGGAACAGGTGACTATCAACTTCGTGATTCATATGCGGCTTTATTTGACGCTCTTAATCACGGGGCATTCGAAATTGGAGTAGAGGTAAAAACGCATTGGATAGATGCAGAAAAAGTTGAGAAGCAGGGAGTAGAAATTATTGGTAAACCCGATGGTTTAATCGTTCCAATTGGTTGGGGTGAGAGAGGAGCCGAAGGAATGATTTCTGCAGCTTCATACGCGAGGATTAATAACATTCCTTACTTGGGTTTATGTTACGGTATGCAGTTGGCTGTCATCGCTTTTGCCAGAGACGTTTTGGGCTGGTCGGACGCCAATACTAATGAAAATAATTCAAAAACGAAACATCAGGTGATCCATTTAATGCCTGCCCAAAAAAAGTATATGGAAAATAGAGCATATGGAGGAACAATGAGGTTGGGAAATTGGGATGCTAAAATAAAAAAAGGTACCCGCGCATTTGACATTTACGGAACCGAAAACACCAGTGAAAGACATAGACATCGCTTTGAGTTTAATGATGAATTTAAACAAGATTTTGAAAAAAAAGGCTTGATAATTAGCGCTCGTTCAGTTGTAGAAAATTTAGCGGAAATTATCGAACTGCCTAAATCAGTTCACCCATTTTATTTTGGTACGCAGGGACATCCGGAGTATAAAAGTAGGCCACTTAGACCACATCCTATTTTTGTTGAGTTTCTTAAGGCTTGTAAAAAAGGGTAATAACTGATAGAATGTTAAATCTTAAAGATTAAATACTAATTTTTAAAGAAATATTAAACGTCTTAATTTTTAAATTTTAAACGTTTAATCTTTAATATTTATTTAACCTTTAACATTTAAGATTTAATATTTAATTTCATGTCAAATTCATTTCTCTACAAAGAAGCAAAATATAAAATCGGGGACACTATCTCTATCGACTATAAGCTTAAAGAAGGCGATAAAGAGAGAATCCAAATTTTTAAAGGAATTATAGTCAAAGTCAAGGGTGACAGCGAAGCTAATCGCATGTTTACGGTCAGAAAAATTTCTAAAACCGGAACCGGGGTTGAGAAAGTCATTCCTTTATTATCTCCTTATATTGCTAAGATGGAGTTAGTCAAAAAATCATCTTATCAAAAAGCAAAACTTTATTTTATTCGTAATTTAACAGAGCAGGAAGTGAGAACAAAATTGTACCAAGTAAAAAAGAAAACCACCCATGAGCCTTTACCAAAAAAATCTCGGTAAAACCGGCGAAGATCTTGCATTAGACTTTTTAAAGTCTCACAATTATTTTGTCCTTGAAAAAAACTTTCGTTCTAAATTCGGAGAAATTGATATTATTGCCGAAAAAAATCACAGTTTATATTTTATTGAAGTCAAAACCAGATCAAATTTAAATCACGGTGCCCCTTATGAAGCCGTTAATAAAAGAAAAATTTACCATATAAAAAAAGCTGCTCAATATTACTTGTTGAAAAATAAATTCGAAGCCTATAAACTGAAGGTAGCAGTTTTTTCAATATTGATTGAGAATGGGAAAGTAGATATTAAATTTTGGGATGATATAGATAATTAATAATTTAATCGAAAGCGAGGTGATATATAAATGATTGAATTAATAAATGTGATTTTATTTGATTTTTTTAAAAATTTAGGTAATTTTATGCCTAATTTTTTTGGAGGGTTATTAATTCTTATTGTAGGACTATTGATCGGTGGTATTGTTAAGCGCCTGATTGTGACTCTGGTCACTTTTTCAAAGATAGATCTTTTGTTTCACAGAACAAAATTAATTAAGAAAGAAGAAGTAAATATTTGGACAGAAGTGCTATCCGAGATATTAAAATGGATGCTCATCATCGTTTTCTTGGTCCCGGCTTTGGAAGTATGGGGATTGTCCCGTGCGACTACAGTCGTTAACCAGATTCTTTTCTATTTACCAAACGTAGTCGTTGCAGTCGTGATAGCGTTTGTTGGTATATTGGCTTCTAATTTGACGGCCGATCTAGTTCGTCATAGTGTCAAGACGATGGGGTCGACAGCAAGTAATAGTTTAGCTGTTTTTACTCGTGGAACAATAGTATTTTTCACGGTTTTAGTGGTTCTTAATCAGTTGGGAGTTGCTCAGGATTTGATTAGAATTCTTTTTACCGGAATAGTGGTAATGTTATCTCTTGCCGGAGGTTTAGCCTTTGGACTAGGTGGCAGGGAGTTAGCTAAAGAGATTCTTGAAGAGTTGAAGAATAAACTTAAATAGGTTGCAGTGGGTAGGTTGTAGTTGGTATAGGTGAAACCCTGTTAGATAGTATCGTCTAACAGG
>PCTC01000049.1:9473-9759 GCA_002786595.1 Candidatus Roizmanbacteria bacterium CG22_combo_CG10-13_8_21_14_all_34_12
GGCAGGAGCGTTCGTCTAGTGGCCTAGGACATCACCTTTTCAGGGTGAATATCGCGAGTTCGAATCTCGCACGCTTCACATTCGTTGACGACTGCACCGCAAAGTCGTTGATTAGAGCGAAGGAAAAGTTTAATTCGGAGTTCGAATAACTTCAAAAGCCTTATCGAGCAACGGCTCTATTTCTAGTTGTTCATGGTGAAGTTCATTTAGACTGTTTTTTCCTAGAAGGATTTTTCATGCATAAACCTCCTTCACTGCAAGAATAGTTTGGCAACTGTCGATAAAG
>PCTC01000026.1 GCA_002786595.1 Candidatus Roizmanbacteria bacterium CG22_combo_CG10-13_8_21_14_all_34_12
ATATGAGCGGATTTCCTGAAGATCCTCACGTTTAAAATAAACTTTGGCTCCGTAAAGTTTAGAGAGTCTGCCGTTAAATTGAAGAGGAGTTTTTTTTACCACCCCCGCAAGGTTCTTAGCCGCTTTTTCTATTTCATTAATAGTTATCTTCATAAACTTTGTTTAATTAATAATTTACTTTGTGATATTTAATTTCAATCACTTCAATAATTTTGTTAATTTGCTTAACCACCGTGTAAACGATCTTATCATCAATGTCAGCCGTAAAATAAATATTGGAGATCCCATTTCCTTTCACAGCATAGGCATTGATCCTTTCTATATTTATTTTTCTTTTTGTCAATAAGCCAGCAATCCTATAAAGAACTCCAGGTTTATTTTCTGTCACAATATCAACTGTGTATTTCATATTATTCAAGTCGGACTTCGTCAATAGATGTTCCGGTGGCGACCATAGGAAAAATATTATCTTCTTTTTCCACCTTAACTTCTAAAAGGTATGGGCCTTTAAAATTTATGAATTTATCTAATGCTGAATCCAGTTTTTTTCTTATTTCAATTTTTTCTCCTTTGATTCCATATGAACTTGCCAATTTAATAAAATCAGGATTTTCCATGTGAGTAAAAGAGTAACGTTTCTCGAAAAATAATTGTTGCCACTGACGGACCATTCCTAAAAATTCATTGTTAAGAAGCAATATTTTTATCGGTAGTCTTTCCTGCATAATGGTCCCTAATTCTTGTATTGTCATCTGAATTCCACCATCACCAACAACAGCAAAGACCAGTCTTTTTGGTGCCCCGATTTTCGCTCCAATGGCCGCCGGAACTGCAAACCCCATTGTTCCCAAACCACCGGAAGTAATATAGCTATCAGGTTTTTTGTATTTGTAATAGCGAGCAGAGAACATTTGGTTTTGACCAACATCTGCCACAATCACCGCTTCATTTTTTGTTTTTTTAGACAAAAGTGACAAAACAATATCCATGGTAATTTTATTTTTATTTTTTTCTTGGCGTTTTTTTTCCCACATAAGTTCTTTTTTATCTAATTTTTTAAATTCTCCCAACCAATCTTTGTGATTATTTTTTTTGAGGTGGGGGAGAAGACTTATTAAAACGTCTTTGACATTTCCAAGTAAAGGAAGATGGGCCCGAACATTTTTATGATGTTCACTTTCATCAACATCAATATGGATCACCTTAGCAATTGGGACATATTTTGATAACTTACCAGTCACCCGATCATCAAAACGCATACCGACGGCAAAAATCACATCTGCGCTATTGGTAAGCTTATTCGGTGAGTAATTTCCGTGCATACCTAGCATCCCCACATAAAGTGGATGATCAAAAGGAACAGAAGATAGTCCATGGAGAGTTGATGCAACGGCCATGCCGGTTTTTTCAATTACTTGTAAAACTTCTTTTTCGGCTTTAGAAATTAATACTCCGTGACCGACCAACATCAATGGTTTTTTGGCATGATTAATAATTTCAGCCGCTTTTTTTATATCTCCGCTGTTATATTTATTGACGGTTTTTAATTTTTTGACATAAAAATTTTTAGGATATTTAAATTCCACTTTTTCAAACTGAGCGTTTTTGGTGATATCAATAACAACCGGACCCGGTCGGCCATGGTTGGTGATATAAAATGCTTTGGCAACCGCTTCGGGAATTTCATCGGCATGAGTTAGCTGACAGTTCCACTTGGTGATAGGTGTCGTTATACCAACAACGTCGGCTTCTTGAAATGCGTCGCTACCGAGAAATTCCGCAGCCACCTGGCCGGTGATGCAAACCATTGGGACAGAATCCATCATGGCATCGGCAATACCTGTGACAAGATTAGTCGCCCCAGGTCCTGAAGTCACCAGACAAACTCCAGGTTTTCCAGTTACTCGGGCATAACCTTCGGCGGCGTGGGCGGCTCCTTGCTCGTGGCGTACCAAAATATGATGGAATTTTTTTCCATAGAAATATAGGGCGTCATAGATGGGCATATTAGCTCCACCCGGATAGCCAAAGATCACTTCCACCTTTTCTTGCAAAAGTGACCTCATCAATATTTCCGCTCCGGTTATTTTCATAGTTCGACTTCGCTCACTATAAATATTTTTAATTAACCAATTTTTATTGCCGTACACCATTTTTGACTATATTTTTTATTATTTCCTCGGACAATTTCAAAAAAAAGATCTTGCAATTTTCCAGCGATCTTTCCCCTTTTTCCGTCACCAACAGTTCGTCCATCAATATTGTTTATCCAGGAAAGCTGGACACCGGTGCCGGAAAAGAAGGCCTCATCAGCCGTATAAAGCTCGGTCCGATCAACAGACCTTTCTTCTGTTTGAATCTTTAGGTCCATAGCCAGTTCAAGAATTGTTCTCCGGGTAATCCCTTCTAAAATATCATCTGTTTTGGCCGGAGTAATTAAAATATTATTTTTTATTAAGAAAAAATTGGCAGCCGATCCCTCAGAGACATGACCTCCTTCATTTAAAACAATCGCCTCATTAAATCCTCGGTCAGTCGCCTCTTTTTTTGCTAAAGATGAATTGACGTAAGCGCCGGAAATTTTGGCTCGAGCCGGGATAGAGTTGTCAGAAACTCTTCTCCAACTGGAAACCATGGCCGAAATACCTATATTAGTTGGCAAATATTCACCCAGTGAAATCATAAACAAACAAAAATTAAAAACTTCATCCCGATCAAGATTGGGGGAGATATTATCACTGCTGGCGAAGGCAAAAGGCCGGAAATAGCTATCGGTAGTTGGCTGATTTTTTTTTGCCAGGTTAACAACAATTTCTTTTAACTGTTTTTTGGAATAAGGGATCGAAACCCCAAGAATTTTTAGGGCATTAAGAAATCTTTCAAAATGATCATCAAGCCTAAAAATAAAAAGCGCTTTTTTACTTTTATTATAGTAACCTCTGATTCCGCCAAAAACTCCATTGCCGTATTGCAGGGCATTGGTCATTATTGAAACCTTGGCATCCTCGGTTTTGACAAACTTTTTACTAAAAAAAGAAAACGGAAAAGTTGACTGGTTCATAGAAAAATAAAATTTATAACAAAAAAAACCGCCCTTCTTTGGGCGGGAAATTGTTTTTGTCAACAATAATCATCCGCCCATAGGGGTGGTAATGAGAACGTTGACAATAGTAGTTTGACTAATTTTCATAAGATAAGCCATTATAATAGCAAAATTTTTTTTATTTTGCAAACGAAAAATTATCTCCAAAGAGAAAATTTCCTGGTTAGTTCGTTAACCTGGTTTATTTCTCCAAACAAACATATTCCATAATATTCTAGTTCCGCTTCCGGAGTTTCTTTGGTTCTCTGTTGTTGTTCAACGTAAGTTCCCACCGTCATCGTCGAAGTAAAGTCAATAAAGTGGATACCTTTTTCGACCAAAGAATTTCTCAACACTCTAATTTTATTTGAATTGTCCGCCTCAAGGATAATGAATGGATTATCAGATATGCTTTGATGGTCTCCGCCGTCGCGGTCGAAATAACTGTCAAAACGCATTTCAGGAATATTTTTATAACTGGCCGATAAACCAGCCGCCATATGACCCAAAGCATTCATCAAATTTGGAACGGGAATCTTTTTATTCAAGACAGCAACAAACTTATGTGTGAAAGGTTTAAATACTTGATCCATATTTATTTATATAAAATTAATAATAGCATCTCCTAGTTCTGATGTCGATAGAGGATTTTTGTCAACAATGTCTTTAGTTCCTAAGGCATTATTTAATGTTTTTTCGACAGCATTATAAACCGCTTGGCTTTCTTTTTTTAATCCGAAACTATAATCCAACATCATGGCCACTGATAAGATTGATCCGATTGGATTAGCAGTATTTTTACCAACAGCTTTTGGATAAGAACCATGGATTGGCTCATAAAGGGTGATCTCTTCTCCTATTGAGGCCGACGGTAACATGCCGATTGATCCGGTAATGACCGATGCTTCATCAGATAAAATATCACCAAACATATTCTCTGTCAAAATGACATCAAACTGTTTTGGGTTTTTGATTATTTGCATGGCGGCATTATCGACAAACATCGTCTCCAAAATAATATCGGGGAATTTTTTTGTAAAGTTAGTCACCGTTTCCCGCCACAATCGGGAAGTTTCCAAAACATTAGCCTTATCAACTAAGGTTACTTTATTTTTACGTTTTTTAGCCAAATCAAAAGCAATTTTGGTGACCCGAACAATCTCATCCGTTGAATAATTACAAATATCAAAAGAGCTTTGGTTATTATTTGTTCGACCTTTTTTACCAAAATAAATTCCACTGGTTAATTCCCTGACAAAAATAAAATCAACATCTTTGATAATTTTCGGCTTAATCGGGGATTGGTTAATAAGAAACGAAAATATTTTAATCGGTCTTATATTGGTATAAAGACCTAATGTTTCTCTCATTTTTAAAAGTCCCTGTTCAGGCCTGATTTTAGCTTGTGGATCATTGTCATATTTTGGGTTGCCGACGGCGCCGAACAAAATTGCATCGGATTTTAAACATAGTCGATGAGTTTCGTCGGGATAAGGAGTATTGGTTTTATCGATTGCAATGGCTCCAATCAACCCTTCTTTAAAAATAAATTGGTGGTTAAATTTTTCCGCAATTTTTTTCAAAACTTTAATGGCTTCCATTGTTACCTCTGGTCCGACCCCATCCCCCGGTAAAACTGCAATATGTTTTTTCATAGGTATTTTCTTGGGTCAATTATTTCACCTGCAACTGCAGCAGCCGTCACTGTAATCGGAGAGGCTAAAAATATTCTCGCGTCTCTCGAACCCATTCGGCCGATGTAGTTTCTATTTGATGAAGAAATCATTTGAGTACCCCGGCCGACCACTCCCATGTGTTTTCCAAAACAAGGACCGCAGTTAGAAGACTCGATATTGGCCCCGGCATCCGCAAATATCTGAAGAATTCCATCTTTCATAAGCCTGTTATAGACGTTACGAGAGGCTGGAATGACAACAAAATTTACATTAGGATGAATTTTTTTCCCTTTGATGATTTTTGATGATTCAATAAAGTCTTCATAGCGCCCATTAGTGCAGGCACCCAAAAAAGCATCGGTAATTTTCAAAG
>PCTC01000075.1 GCA_002786595.1 Candidatus Roizmanbacteria bacterium CG22_combo_CG10-13_8_21_14_all_34_12
TGGCGAAATACCTATTGACAACCGTCTAAATATGGTTGATAATGGAATCATATGGTGTTTTTTGGTGAATATCAAATCAACTTTTCAGGCTCGGGTAGATTACTTTTGCCAAAAAAAGTTCGGGAGCTTCTTAAAGGTAATACTTTCATCTTAACAAAAGGCTTTGGAAGCTGTCTTTCCGGTTATGATAAAGATGATTGGGAAAAAAGAGCAACAGAGCTCTTAAATCCATCACTGCTTCAGCCAAATGATATGGATAATCGCCGTTATATCTTTTCATCATTAGTTTATTTAGAGATAGATGAACAAGGCCGGTTTGTAGTTCCAAAAAACCTACTTGAATACGGTCAGTTAAAAGAAAAAGTAGTCATTATTGGAGTGGGAGATCATTTTGAGATATGGGAAGCAAGCAAATGGGAAACTTATAAATTAAGTATTAAGAATTAAGTATTAAGTATGCATACACCTGTTTTGTTGACCCAAGTCATGGAAGCGTTAGAAATTAAAAAAGATGGTCTTTATATTGATGCCACTTTTGGGGAGGGAGGTTATACCGAAGCAATATTAAATAAGGGGGGGAAGGTGTTGGGAATAGACCTAGACGAAGAGCAGTTAAAGAGTTCACGTGTTAACGAGTTAACGAATTTAAAACTGGTTCAGGGAAACTTTGGGGATATTGAAAAAATTGCCAAAGAAAATAATTTTTTTCCGGTTGATGGAGTAGTTTTTGACTTAGGTTTATCGATGAGACAGATCAGTCAATCAGGTCGGGGATTTAGTTTTAAAAAAGTTTTTGAACCTTTAGATATGAGAATGAGCCTAAATTCAGAAATGACTGCCGGATATTTATTAAATCACCTGTCTGAATCAGAACTTTTTGATGTTTTTGCCAAGAACTCTGAAGAAATAAATTCTCAAAAGATTGCTCGTGAAGTAATTATTAAGCGTCAATTTAAAGAATTAGAAACAGTTGGTGACCTGACAAGTTGTATCGATAAAGCAATAGGAGAGCAAGACAATAATGCCTATAAACGTATTTTTCAAGCTTTACGGATTCAGGTAAATGAAGAATTTGAAAACTTGAAAAATGGTTTAATCGGAGCCACAAAAATTATTAAAGACGACGGAAAGATAGCCGTTGTCACTTTTCATTCTTTAGAAGATCGAATTGTTAAAAATTTTACAAAAACTGGTGGAATAAAACTATTAAACAAAAAGCCAATTATGAATCGAAGAGGTAGAACTTTTGAAAAAGTAGCTAAATTAAGATTGATAGTTAAAGATATTCTATGAAAAATATATTTTTGAAAACAACGGGGTTAATAATGACAGGGTTGGTCATCGCCAATCTTTTTGTTTTTATTTCCGGAATAGTAATAAGTGACGAAATAAATAATTTTGAACAAAAGACTGACAATCTTCATAAAATTAATCTGACTTTAGAAAAGGAAGCGGCCAACCTTGGTTCAATTAAGTTTGCGCTAAGTCAAGCAAAAGAGTTTGGTTTTACCAATTCGACAGCTCCCCAATACATCGATCAGTTAAAGTTTGCATATAGATAATTTATAGTGAGCGTAGTCGAACTATGAAAATTAAATTTATTTTTCTTCTTTTTATTGTTTTTTATTTGACAATTGTTGTTCGGCTATTTTTTCTTCAAGTCATATATTCGCCTGCAAACAAAAGCGAGTATTTAAAAACAAATAAACTTAATCCCATCAGAGGAAGAATTTATGATCAAGAAAATCAAGCTTTAGTTTTAAATCAAAATAGTTATCAACTATATGTCGAGCCAAAAAAGATTGAAGACAAAGATAAGCTTTTGCGTTTATTAAGTGAGAGTTTAAAGGTTGAGGAAGCTTCTATTTCAGCGAAGCTTGATATGTCTAAATATTGGGTCGCGATTGCAGGTGGCCTACCTCAAGAACAGAAAGATAAAATTGATAAGTTAAATTTAAAAGGGATAGGTTTTGATTATCAGACAAAAAGATTTTATCCGGAAGCTTCTCTTTCAGCTCATATATTGGGTTTTTTAGGTAAAGATAATCAAGGTGAAGATGTTGGGCATTTAGGATTAGAGGGATTTTATGATCGTGATTTGAGAGGTTTACCGGGATTTGTAGAAACAGAGAGAGATATTTTGGGGCGGCCAATATTAATAGGGGTTCAACAAAGAGTTGAGGCGGAAGATGGTCGTGATCTTATTTTAACAATAGACAAAAATGTCCAGGAAATCAGCAAAAACAGATTACTTGAAGGATTGGAAAAATATAAAGCAAAAAAAGGATGTGTCATTACGGCAGATCCAAAAACCATGGCAATTTTGTCTTTAGTTTGTCTTCCTGATTATGATATAGAAAAGTATTATTTATTTAATGAAAATTTTTATAAAAACTTAGCTATTGCTGATCTTTATGAACCAGGATCGGTATTTAAACCTCTGATTGTGGCGGCGGCACTGGACGAAAAAAAAATCAAGCCTAATGACACCTACAACGAAACCGGTCAGATTGCTGTTGGCGAATACAATATAAAAACATGGAATGATAAATATGAAGGAAAGATTTCGATGACAAGAATTTTAGAAAAATCATCAAACGTTGGTATGGTCTATATTGGAGAAAAATTAGGGAATAAAAAAATCTATAATTATCTTGAAAAATTCGGATTCGGTCAAAATACCGGTATAGATCTTGAAGGGGAAGCAAGTGGTTATTTAAAACCCAAAGCAAATTGGTATCCGATTGATTATGCAACGGTAACTTTTGGTCAAGGAATTGCAATTACTCCAATACAAATGATTCGTGCCTTTGCCTCAATCATTAACGGTGGATATTTAATGAAGCCATATATAGTGCAAAAAATTATTTCTAAGAATAAAATTACGGAAATCAAACCACAGGTAGAGAGAAGGGTTGTTTCTCAAATGACATCAGAAATTATTAGAAAAATGTTAATTTCTACAGTTGAAAACGCTGAAGCCAAATGGGACCGGCCAAAAGGGTTTTTAATTGGGGGAAAAACCGGGACGGCGCAAGTGCCAATTAAAGGAATTTACGATGCCTCAAAGACAATTGCTTCTTTTATTGGTTTTGCACCGGCTAATAATCCTAGGTTTTTGACTTTTGTTATTCTTTATGAGCCTCAATCATCGCAGTGGGGATCAGAAACAGCCGCACCTTTATTTTTTGAAATCACAAAGGATCTTATAGTATACTATGGCATATCACCAAGCCAGTAATTAAATATTAAATCTTAAATATTAAAGGTTAAAGAAACAGTTAAACGTTTAAAACTTAAACGGTTAAAAAAACTATTAAACCTTAAACATTAAACAAATAATTTGTTTATTTAACAGTTTAGTGTTTATAAGTTTATTTAAGTTTTAACAGTTTAATATTTAACAGTTTATTTAAAAATTAATATTTAATCTTTAACCTTTTAAACGATATGCAGAAACTAAAAAATATTTACCACTTATTTCAAGCAGTTCTAGCTAATATTCTTTATGGCTTTCCCAGTCGGCGCCTTAAAGTAATTGGTATTACCGGTACTGATGGAAAGACTACTACGACTCATCTGATTGCGCATATATTGAAGACGGCAAGAAAAAAGGTTTCTTTTGTTTCTACTGTTTATGCATCAATCGGGGGCAAAGAATCCGATACCGGCTTTCATGTGACAACTCCCAACCCGTTTGCTTTGCAAAAATTATTAAAACAGTCGGCTGATAACAAGGATGAATATTTTGTATTGGAAACTACTTCTCATGCGCTTGATCAAAATCGGGTCTGGGGTATCAGCTATGAAGTTGTCATAATTACTAATATCACCCATGAACATCTTGACTATCATAAAAATCATGAAGAGTATAGAAACACAAAATATAAATTATTAAAAATGGCAAAAGTTGGTATAAAAAATACAGACAAAATAATTGGTTTAATTAAAAAAATTCCAAATTTAACTCAATTTAATCAATATAACTATTCAGCAGCTTACACAGTTTGTAAGCAGTTAGGATTATCAGATAACGTGATATTAAAGGCGATGGAAACGTTTAAGTTGCCGAAAGGCAGATTGGATTTAGTTTATGATAAAAATTTTAAAATTATTATCGATTTTGCTCACACTCCGAATGCTTTTTTAGAACTACTTCCTGCCGTTAGAAAACTTTATTTAAAAAAAGGTGGCAATCTTATTCATGTTTTTGGATCGGCTGGACTGCGTGATTTTACCAAAAGGCCTTTGATGGGTGAAGCGTCGTCAAAATTTGCTGACGATATTTATGTCACCGAAGAAGACTATCGAACAGAAGAGTTACAAAAAATATGTGATCAGATTGCATCTGGAATCAAAGAAAAAAACTACCAAATCATTCCAAATAGACAAGAAGCAATTAATCAAGCAATTATGGCCGCTAAAAAAAATGACGTTGTTGTTTTGACAGGTAAGGCCCATGAGAAGAGCTTATGTCGAGGAAAGGCAGAGTATCCGTGGGATGAATACGCAGCCGTATCAAAAGCTTTAGAAAATACTACAAATACTATCAATCCGACAAATAAACAAATAAATGTTTTAATAAACCAATAATTTAATAATTTGGACATTTGTTTTTTATATTTAATTATTTATTGGTAGTATTGGTCTGGATTGGTCGGATTTGTTTATTATGATTGCTTACGACACTGATCTCAAAATATTTTATTCTACTTTAATCAATGATAGTAAGTATTTTGGCGGGTTTGGGACAAGAGAAATGGGCGATGGCCGTAAAATTGATACGGCTATTAATTTTGCTCAAACAAATATTCCCAATTTCAAAACAATCGTTATTCCCGAACAAATTCACTCCACCAATGTGACAAATTTTAGTGCCAATTTGATTGATAATGTCGAAAAGGTTTCCGAGACCGATGGAATTATCACGAAAGATATAAATTCGGTTTTGACGATCATTACAGCAGACTGTTGCCCCATCATGTTCGTGGACAAAAGGCAA
>PCTC01000031.1 GCA_002786595.1 Candidatus Roizmanbacteria bacterium CG22_combo_CG10-13_8_21_14_all_34_12
TAGCACGTGTCATATACGTATATTTTACTGGATTGACAACGAATAATATTTTTGTTTTAATTAGCTAAATTAGGGGAGCTAAATTACAGCTGAGATCTCAACTAAAGTGTTGGGAGACCCTTGGAACCTGTCCGGATAATTCCGAGTAGGGAAAATATATGCATAACTCAAGTATTTCTTTCCAAGTACTACCTAAAGTAAGATCAGACAAAAAATTAATAGAAATAGTTGACAAGGTAATTGAAATGATCAGAAAGTCCGGTGTCAATTATGAAGTCGGGCCAATGGAAACGACGATGGAAGGTGATTTGGAAACGCTCATGGAAATTGTCAAAAAAGCTCAATACCTTTGTATAAAATCAGGGGCAAAAAATGTTTTTACCAATGTAAAAATTATTTATAATCCCAAAGGAGTGTTGACGATCGAGCAGAAAACTAAAAAACATAGAAGGTAATTTGTTTTAATTATGAAACAACATATTTTTCCAATCTTATTCGGTTTTTTAGTTTTATTAACTTGGCAGTTTTCTGTTAGCTTTTTTCATATAGAACAATGGATATTGCCGTCTCCAATCCAGATTATCGATTCATTTTGGCAATCACGTTCGTTAATATTTTTTCATCTCGTTCCAACAATTTTTGAAGCCTCAATTGGGTTGATTGGAGCGATTTTTATTAGTATTTTTATAGCTATATTAATGGAACGATCTCAGGTTATGAAAAAAATTATTTACCCATTTTTAATTATTTCACAAACAATTCCTTTTATTATTCTGGCTCCGCTTTTGACTCTTTGGTTCGGGTTTGGACTGCTACCAAAAATTATTATCATTGCCCTCGTCTGTTTTTTTCCGATCACAATTAATCTTTTTGACGGATTTCAAGGAGTCGACCCATCAATATTACGTCTTTTAAACTCAATGGGAGCCAATCAAAAACAAATATTTAGATTAGTAAAATGGCCGGCCAGTCTTCCCGCCTTTTTTTCCGGGTTGCGGATTGCGGCGGCCTATTCTATTCTTGGTGCCGTCGTCAGCGAGTGGATGGGGGCTGATCGGGGACTGGGGATTCTTCTCATCAGATCGACAAAATCCTATTTAACCGATCGGGTTTTTGCGGTAATCGGAATAATCACGATTTTAAGTATTGTCAGCGTTTTAATTGTGGAAATTATTGCCAGACTATCAATTCCCTGGCACTTTAATAAGTTAAGAGTTAAAAGTTAAGAATTAACAGTATGTTAAAAAAAATAATTGTTTTGGTGGTCGTTTTAATAGTTTTGGGTTTTGTTTTTGAAAAAAAAATCAGTAAACCAACAGAATCTAATATTCAAAAACAAAAAGTTACCGTTCTTTTAGACTGGTTTCCAAATACCAATCACACCGGTCTTTATGTAGCCCGTGAAAAAGGTTATTTTGCTAAAGAAAATCTTGATGTCACTATTTTACAACCGGGTGAAGGAGAAAATAATCAAATAGTTGCGGCCGGAAAAGCCGACTTTGGTATTAGCAGTCAAGAGTCCGTCATCCAGGCCAGAGTTGCCGGGATCCCCTTGGTTTCAATTGCGGCGGTCATTCAACACAATACTTCAGCCTTTGCCTCGTTACAAAAAAGTAACATAAAGACGGCTAAAGATTTTGAAGGAAAACGTTACGGAGGTTGGGGCTCTCCAATTGAAGAAACGGTCATTAAGGCTGTTATGAATGAAGCAGGAGCAGACTACGGCAAAGTAAAAAATATCACCATAGGGGAGACTGATTTTTTTAAAACAATAGGAAGGGATAGTGATTTCCAGTGGATATTTTATGGATGGGACGGGATTGAAGCAAAACGTCGGGGAATAAAACTAAACACGATTATGTTGAAAGACTTGAATCCGATTCTTGATTACTACACGCCCGTAATTATTACCAACGAAAATCATGTTAAAAATCAAAAAGAATTTGTTACAAAATTTATGAGAGCGGTTGCTCAAGGTTATGAATTTTCAATAAAGAATCCAAAAGAAGCAGCGCAAATTCTTATCAAATCGGCTCCGGAATTAAATAAGGATTTGGTTAAACAGAGCCAAGTTTACTTGAGTCAAGAATACCAATCAGATGCTAAAAAATGGGGAATAGAAAAGGAAGAAGTTTGGAAAAGATATGCTCAGTGGTTATTTGATCAAAAACTAATTAAAAAAAGGATTAACGTTAAAGACGCTTTTACCAATGAATTCCTGCCATGAAAAAGGGTCCAAAATTGATAATAAAAAATCTTTCTTTGTCTTTTGAAGAAAGCATTATTAGAAAAATTTCTTTGGATGTTAATGAGGGCGAAATCGTCAGTATTATTGGGCCTTCAGGTTGTGGCAAAAGTACCCTATTTAATGTAATTTCCGGTATCTTGAAACAAGATGATGGTGTAATAAAAATTGATGGATTAGAGGAAAAACAAAGACAAGGAAAATTTGGATATATGTTTCAAGAACCACTGCTTTTTCCTTGGCTTAAAGTCTTAGATAATATTATGTTGGGATTTGAAATTAAAGGTTTGGAAAAAAATCAAGTAAAAATAGAAGCTTTAGATTTATTGAAAAAATTTAACCTTTTTGAATACTCAAATTTTTATCCTAACAACCTTTCTGGGGGTATGAAACAAAAAGTGGCATTACTGAGGACAATTGCTTTTAATTCGAATATATTGCTCTTAGATGAGCCTTTTGGGTCACTCGATGCAATTACCAGGAGCTCTCTCCATTTGTACTTATTAGAAATTTGGAAAAAACTAAAATTGTCAATTATTTTTACTACTCACGACATCCGTGAAGCAATATTTCTTTCTGATAGGGTTTATGTTTTGAGTAAAAAACCAGCAAATGTTGCCGATTGTATAAAAATTAATTTACCACGTCCTAGAAAAATAGCAGATCTGACCTCTCCAAAGTTTGTGGAGATGGAAAAAAAGCTGATGAGTTTACTTTAAGGAATAAGGAACTTTTTGTTTAAACTGATTTTTTTGCATTCTATTAATTATTTTCTCCGCATTTGGAAATCTTTTTTTGTCATCCAGTGCTTGATGTTCTAAAATTAGGCTTAGAACTTGGTCAGCTTCCTCGTAAGTAAATCCAAAATCACCTTCATCGGTTTGCCCGTTCCAAAGGCCAGCGGTTGGTTTTTGATTAATTATTTCTTCAGGAACTTTTAGGTATTTGGCTAACTCGTAAACCTGTGTTTTATACAGATGGCTTAGGGGCTCGAGGTCGGAAGCCGCATCACCAAACCGGGTAAAATAACCAAGCAATTTTTCCGATTTATTTTCCGTTCCACAGACTAAGGCATTAAATTGTTTTGCTAGATCAAAAAGAATAATCATCCGGACTCTGGCCATTATGTTCCCGAGTCGAATTTTGTCATCAATTTTAAATTCATCGATAATTTTCCTTATTGAAATATTAATAACGCTAACTCCATTTAAATCAATATTTATATTTTTCCTCGGATTATAATCCATTTGGACGGCAAAAATATTTTCCGCAGGTAAAACTTTCTTCAATAAATAAAGGGCCACGGTTGAATCAATTCCTCCGGATAAACCCATAACGACTTTATCAATTTTCTGCTCTTTGAAGGTCATTTTCAAGAATTCGGTTATTCTCTCAACATTTTGTTTTGGGTTGATTGAAAGCGGGCTTTTCATGGGTATAGTATACTATTAAAGTAAAAAAATTTCTAATTTCTAATTGGTTATTGGGAATTTTTTAGATTAATTAGATTAATTAGAATAATTAGATCAATTAGGTTAATTTATGAAACACAAAACAGCTCTCATCGTCGGCCGTTTTCAGCCCTTTCATAAGGGTCATCTTTTTTTGATAAAAAGAGCCTTGGAAAAAGCTGATAAAATCGTGGTTGGAATCGGAAGCGCAAATATCTCAGACGTTAATAATCCTATTGATTTTGAAGCTAGAAAAAAAATTATTAAAGCGGTCGCTTATAAAGAAAAATTTGAAGATAGATTGATCAAAATAGTCCCCCTTGACGATTTTTTTAATGATAAAAAATGGCTGACAAATTTAAAAAAACAAGTAGGTGAATTTGATTTAGCTTTAGGTCACAACGAATGGACAAATAATATTTTAAAAAAAGCCGGTTATAAAGTCTTGAAAATTAATTATTATAAAAGAGGAATATATGAAGGATGGAGAATCAGAAAGTTGATTAAACAAGAGAAGAAGTGGCAGGATCGTGTACCAACATACCTTATATCAAATATCAAAGATCAAATATCAAAGATACAGATCAAAAATCAAAAATTCAATCACGTGGTGCTTGGGGGTACGTTTGACAGATTTCATCTTGGACATAAAAAATTATTAACGAAAGCTTTTGAGGTTGGGAAAAAAATTACCATTGGTATTGCCACAGAAGAGATCTATAAAAATAAATTTTTATCTGAAACAATTGAGTCGTTCGATATTAGACAAAAAAATATTAATAATTATATAAATTACCATCTCAGCAACGATCGAGCAAAGATGGTAAAAATGATTCCTTTTTCAGAATTTACTGGTGGGGCTGACAGAATAAAAGAGATTGATGCGATCGTGGTTTCGAGAGAAACTTTTCCTAACGCATTAAAAATAAACGAACTAAGAAAAGAAAATAGATTGCGACCGATGACGATTGTGATTATAGAAGATGTTTTGGCTGAAGACGGAAAGTTAATTAATTCAGAACGAATTCGAGCTGGTGAAATCGATTATAATGGTTTGTCCTACGCCCTACTCCCTACGCCCTACAACCTAATAAAAATGCCTGAGAGTTTACGTCCTGCGTTGCAAAAACCGCTAGGGGAAATATACAAATCAGTTCATCAAGTTATAAAGTTCATCAAGTTTGTCAAGCCAATCCAGATCATAACAGTTGGGGATATTATTACTGATTCCTTATTAAAGGAAGGAGTTAATCCGGACGTGAAAGTGATAGATAACAGGTCGCGACGAGAAAGCTATATAAGGT
>PCTC01000079.1 GCA_002786595.1 Candidatus Roizmanbacteria bacterium CG22_combo_CG10-13_8_21_14_all_34_12
CAGGAACTTCTATTTGGAAATTTTTTGCAAAATCAACTGCCATTTTTATATCAATTCCCTCTAAAGTTTGGTAACAAAGAGTCGTCGAAAAATATCGATCAGCAATCAATATTTCATTTTCTCTGCGGTCAGCGATCATTTTTTTGTCCATTACAAATTGCATTGTATATAGTAAAAATTGCTGTTGGGCCGTCAAACCTTTATTCTCATATAAAAAATCGCGAATAATCTTTCCAACATTACGTTCATAATCGGGGTATTTGATCAATGAAACTTTTTTACCTGACTCTTGCAACGTTTTAATGAGGTTTTTGCCTTGGGTTTCACAGCCGGCTCCGTCTATTCCTTCAATGACGATAAACATAAAAAAATTATAACAGATTTGATAAAATATATTTAGTCCTCATAGCTCAACGGATAGAGCATAGGTTTCCTAAACCTACGATGGTGGTTCAATTCCGCCTGGGGATACTGATGAAAAATTCCACTAAACTCAAAAAATCTCATCTTATCCGCCATCATATTCATCGCCTTAAGACAAGTGAGTATACGCGTATCCTTATTCTTCGTACGATTGGAAATTTTTTACTATTCTCTTCTTTATTTATGATCGTAAAAACTTTTTGGCAACCGGTAAAAGAGGAGTTGATATATTTTGTTAATGTTAAGATACAGAAGAAATATGTCATCGCGGACGATCAACAAAGACTGTCTTTTAACAAAGACAGTCTTTATCAAAATAATCAAACTGGTGGATTATTAGCCAAGGCGTTCAATATCAAACAGGTTGAAATATTAACTCCGGTTGACCCAAACTTCAGCATTGTTATACCTAAGATCGGTGCCAATGCCAAAGTTCAGTCCAATATTGATGCTTCGGATCAAAATATATATTTAGATGCACTAAATAAGGGAGTAGCTCATACATTAGGAACGGCTTTTCCAGGTGAAGGCGGGCATATCTTTCTTTTTGCCCACTCTACCGATTACTTTTGGAACGTAAGTTCCTATAACGCAATATTTTATCTTTTATACAAGCTAGAAAAAAATGATGAAGTAAATATTTTTTACAAAGGTCAACGTTATGTATATAAAGTAATTGGTCAGGAAGTCGTCGACCCGACTCAAGTCCAATACTTGACTAGAAAAACAAATAGGGAGTTCTTGACATTGCAGACTTGTTGGCCTCCTGGGACAACATTAAAGAGGTTATTAATCTTCGCCGTTCGTGTTGCCGAATAAATACTACCAATACTACCAATCCGACCAATAAGCCAATAAATAACTTAATAAACTAATGATTTAATTATTTAATCATTTGATTATTAGTTTTTCATTCATTGGTAGTATTTGTTTATTTGTAGTATTGGTAATATTCCTTTATCTTATACCAACAAGATAAAGGTCCGGCAGTTCGTTAACCTGTGAGTTAAGATTGATAAGTACGACTATCTTCCCATCATTGGTTGCATTAAAGAAAAAGCTTTCGAATGGTCCAGAATATATCGTCTGCTTATTTGTATTATCATAATCAATAATTAAAATCTTTTTTTCTTCTTCAACAACAAAATGACGGGAATCGAAATACCATTTTATATTAGGGACTAGTAGCTGAAAATTCTTGTCTTCCTTGCGGTCGTAGACGTAGGTTTTTTCTTTGACGATCGATCTTTCTTCCGGAGTTTGATTAGTGGAAATGAGAGGTGGTTTAATCATTAAGGGGAGTTCAACACTCTCTTTCGCCTTATAAAGAACCTTTGTTTCATTAGGGGAAAAAGAAACAATTTCAAAGGAAGCAGACGCAATTTTATCAAAACTTTCCGGAAAAGTTTCTAAAATCTTAGCATTATTTTTATTTTTTTCGTTTTGCCAAGCCTGAATTAATGTCTCTTTAGAAAAAGTTACGTCCAATGGATTTAAATTATTTTCATCAAGAAAAAGTAAGTAGGATTGTTCATCGGGCGAGGCAAAAATTACCTGTTTTTGATCTGGGGAGAAGATTATATTAATGTTTTTATAATCAATAATATTGGGAAGTAAAATCAGGTCAACGATCTTATTTAAGGGTGGAAAAAAAGGAAGAGTTTTTTTAGTAGCATCAAAAAGATAGGCAGATCCGCTGGCAATAAGAACAATTTTATCACCGTCGTCGCTAGCTACGGCTTTAATAATTCCTAAATTTGTCAAAGGAGAAAGAGATGGGTTAACTGGAAAAAGAACTGGGTCGACATTAACTACAAGCTCTCCTTTAAGATTAATTTTTTTACTCCAGCTGGTATAACCTTCTTTTTTTATCTCAACTAAGTAGTTTTCTGGTGGAAGAGTCAGATTGGTATCAGTGACACCTTTTAATTCACCGTTAATAAATATTTTAGCGGCTTTAGGATTTGAAGTTGCCGAAATTATTCCGATTGACTTAACCAGTCTTTTTTCTATATCAAATCGATAGCCTCTAGCATAGGCAATAACCGAGGCTAAAACAACGACAAAAAATAAAAAAAACAATAATCGAAATAGAATTTTCATATCATTATTTAAAACAATTTAACCATGTAGCAATATATCTATTCTGTATTATACTATATATACTTATGTTCTTTCGGAAAAAGATTGGAATTGATCTTGGAACTGCAAACACTTTAGTTTATGTGGCCGGGGAGGGAATCGTTTTAAATGAGCCAACTGTGGTTGCATATTCTTTTGAGGACAAAAAAATTTTAGCAGTTGGTGAAGATGCCCGTGAGATGTTGGGGCGGACTCCTGGCTCAATCATTGCCAGTCGACCGATGAAAGAAGGGGTGATTGCAGATTATACAACGACATCGGCAATGATCACTTATTTTTTGAAAAAAGGCTTAAAAGGTGGAGTTTATTGGCCGGAGGTGATGATCTCTATTCCGGGTGGTTCTTCACAGGTTGAAAAACGAGCAGTTGTAGCCGCCTGTAAACAAGCCGGGGCATCAGACGTCTATTTGATCGAAGAACCACTAGCTGCTGCAATTGGAGCCAAATTACCTATTTCCCAAGCTTCCGGACAGATGATAGTTAATATTGGCGGTGGAACGACCGAAATAGCCGTTATTTCTCTAGGTCAGTTAGTAGTTTATAAAACCGTTCGGATTGCTGGAACAAAGTTAGACGAAGCAGTGATGACGGAACTTCGAAAAAAACACAATATGATTATTGGTGAACGGACAGCCGAAGACATAAAGATTAAAATTGGGAATGCGTTGATCGGCGAAAAAGAGGAGAAAACAGAGAGGAAAATGGAAGTAAAGGGACGCGATTTTCAAAGCGGGCTACCAAAAATCTATGAAATTGGGGAAAAAGACGTTAATCTTGCTCTGACCAAACCACTAAAGGCAATCCTTGATGGAATTAAAGAAGTATTGTCACAAACTCCGCCGGAACTGGCGGCTGACATAGTTGATAAGGGAATAGTTTTGTCTGGCGGAACTGCCTTGCTAACTAATATTGACCGCTACATAACTTATTATACCGGGGTGTCATCATTTGTAGTTGAAGAACCTTTATTTTGTGTTATTCGTGGAGTTGGTATGGCAATTGAGAATCTAGACAGTTTTAAGGAAGCGATACGATGATCATAGGGGTCGACCCCCGTGTCGACCTATAATATTTATAAATTTTTAATTTTTAATTTAAAATTTTTAATCAATTTTTAAATCTTAATTTTTAAATAGATTTATAGTATTATTTATTATTAACATTGTGTTTTTGCTAGTAAATATAAATTTTGTTTGATTTAACAATATAAATAGTTATAAAAATATTTGAACAAAAGTGTCTTATAAATTAGAAATTAAAAATTAGAAATTCTCCTATAATAAATGAACTAAAATGAAGAAAAATAACATATTAAATATAACAATAAATCCCGAGACCAAAAAGACAGTCCTAGAGAAAATTTTATTATACATAGAGAAACCAACCGGTTTTTTACACATTGTCTCCCTTAACTCAGAGAACATGGTTGTTGCCACTGAAGATGACTTATTCAAAAGGGTTATTGAGACAGCCCAAATAAAGATAGTCGATGGGATAGGGGTTGTCCTGGCTGGCCGATGGCTGGGTATAGAAGTGGGTGAGAGGGTGACGGGAGTCGGGTTGATGGAAGATCTCTTGAAAGTGGCGTCAGACAGACGCTTAAGAGTGCTGATGATTGGAGGAAAAGAAAATTTAGCACTTCAACTTGCTCAGTGCTACAATAACCGATTTCTCAAGGCTATGTTCAAAGGACTACAAGGAATAAAGAGCATTCAAAATCCTGACACAGTTGAAGAAGAGAAGATTTTTTCAATAGTAGCCGACTATAAGCCCCACTTGGTATTTGTAGCTTTCGGATCACCGGATCAGGAACTATGGATAGCCCGTCACAAAAAGGAGTTTTCCAATTGCGTGGTTATGGGTGTCGGTGGAGCATTTGACTATTTATCAGGAAAAGTTATTCGTGCCCCGGGAATTATTCAAAAAGTCGGATTTGAGTGGTTATTTCGTTTAGTTAATCAACCATGGAGATGGAAAAGACAATTACGACTTTTTAAATTTAAAGGATTAATTCTTCAAGAAAAATGGAAAAAAAAATAATTTCAGTTCTCAAATACTTCTCGTTTTTTGCTTATAAACCTACGTTGGAAGAAATCCACACCTTCCTACCTGTTAAGATTGATAAAAATAAGCTGAAATATACTCCACCCCAGTATAGTATAAGAAAAATCAAAGATCAAAAATCAAAGATCAAAAATTCAAAAAAAAAATTAAATAGTTGGCGGTTTAGAACGTATATAAAGCTTATTTCATTATTTCCTCAAATTAAACTAGTTGGTTTGTCAGGAAGTATTTCCATGATGAATGCGAAAGAGGATGATGATATTGATCTATTTATTATTACAG
>PCTC01000082.1 GCA_002786595.1 Candidatus Roizmanbacteria bacterium CG22_combo_CG10-13_8_21_14_all_34_12
CGCCTCCATCAATTTTTCGTTATATAAAAACGAAATTTGAGGAGCCATACCGTGATAACGCAAACCTCCGGCGTGAATCGGAGAGGGAACAAAGCCGCCACCCAAAGTATGCATTTTGAGGAGTGGTGTCATTTGGGCCGTATCACCAAAATCATACTCGTATTTGCCTTTGGTCAATGATGCACAAGACGTAGGTTCGACTCCAACAAATCTGGTTTTTTGCTTGCCCTTTAATTTATCAGCCATAAAAGGAAAAGCAATTCCAGCAAAGTTACTGCCACCGCCAACACAACCAATCACAACATCCGGATACTCTCCAGCTTTTTCCATCTGCTTTTTTGCCTCCAATCCAATGACGGTTTGATGAAGCAAAACATGGTTTAAAACGCTACCAAGTGAATATTTAGAATCTTGAGTTTTAACAACTGTTTCAAGAGCCTCACTGATAGCAATTCCAAGGCTTCCGGGATGATTCGGATTACTGGCTAAGATTTTTTTACCGAATTCAGTTTTACTGGAAGGACTGGCTGTAACGTCAGCTCCATATATTTGCATAACGGTTTTCCGGTAAGGTTTTTGATCGTAAGAAACCCGAACCATAAAGATCTGGCATTTAAGTCCAAAGAAATTGCAGGCAAGACTTAAAGCTGATCCGAACTGTCCAGCTCCCGTTTCAGCAATAAGAGTCTTGACTCCTTCCTTCTTATTGTAATATGCTTGGGCGATCGTTGTATTTAATTTATGAGAACCGGGGGGCGAGACTCCTTCATATTTATAGTAAATATGAGCTGGAGTGTCTAAAAACTTTTCTAAACGGTAAGCTCTAATAAGCGGAGTTGGTCGATATAGTTTATATAATTCCCTAACCTCCTCTGGAATAGCAATTTTCTCTTCAAGAGAAACTTCTTGCTTAATTATTTCCATTGGAAATATTGCTGATAAATCCGCAGGTCCGGCTGGTTGTTTTGTTGCCGGATTTAAAGGCGGGTCAGGTAATTTCCCTAAATATTTTTTTAGGTAATAGGAAATATTTAAATAATATTCCGGTATTTCTGATTCGGAAAGTGTAAATTGTGTGTTTTTCATAATTTTTAAATTTAAATTAATAATTGTTTGCAAAAAAAATCCTCCGCTTGAAGCAGAGGTTTGACCATCAAAAAATCTTCTGCTTCACCAGAGGTTATTTGTCCACCAATTGTTTGAATTTATTTTGTTTTTCATAAGGACTCTCTTTATAAAGACAGTCTTAAATAAGACTGTCTTTGTTAAACTTTCTTAAATCTACCCATTCTGATTTCTCTTGAACCTCTTGTCACCGTTGCGATGCCAACTTCAAGACGGCGGGCGATTTCCTGGTGGGGGAGGCCTTTTTTGATAAGTTTGACAATTTGTAATCTCATTGTCAGTTCATCAAGTTCTTTTGGTGTTAAGATTCCTTTTAAGAAATCTGACATTTCAGAACTGGTTTTATTTTTCAAAAATTCTTCAACCAACTCCCCTACCTTATTCATATTGAAGATAGTATACTAGTACGATGATATGATGTCAAATGAATTTTAATTATACTATTGTTGGACAATATCAAAGATTAAATATCAAATATCAAAAATTATTTAATAATTAAAAATCAGCAACAAACTTTGAAATTTAAACTTGGCTTTGAGGTTTGATCTCTAAGCTTTGATCTATCTTTACAATCTTATATTCTGATATGGCTCATTTTCATGTGAACAGTCAACGCAGTAGATCCCAAACATATCTTTAATAATGGTCTTTTCCTTCATCTCAACATCCGGCCAGTTTGCCGGGGCTAATTTATCATCTTTGGTTATAGCAATGGTTTGTTTGGAAATATGAGGTTCTTTTGGTTCAGTACCTTTAATAAAATATTCAAATCGCGGAGAACAACTTTCTGTTCCATCTTCCTTTTTAACCATTATATCCCCGGAGTCCCAACAAACTTGTCTGCCAACGACTGTTTCAGGTCTAATTGGCCAAAGATCAGGTTGATTTTTTAAAAGGTATTTCATGGTTCGATTCCAAATTGGTGTGGCGCCAGTAATACCTGAAGCAAGGTAAGGATTCATTGGTGTATTATCATTGTTCCCTACCCAAACCGTCGTCATAAAATTCGGAGTATAACCAATCGTCCAGTTATCTCGTTTGTCATCTGTTGTTCCTGTTTTTACGGACACGGCGTGGCCAGAAATTACCAATAACGAACTAGCTCCAAAAGCTTGAGAGCGGGCATTATCATCAAGTAAGATGTGAGAAATAATAAAAGCAGTTTCTTCTGAGAGAGGTTTTTTGCCACTAATTGAAAAAAAACTAGGATAGCTAAGAGGTTTTTTAATATTGGCAACAAAATTTGGATTTTCAAATTTATATAGAGTTTTGCCAAATTTGTCTTCAATTTTTAAAATCGCGTTTAGTTCTTTAACAACTCCCCGATTGGCAAATGAAGAAAAAGCGGTTGCCATCTCAGTCATTTTAACTTCCCCACCACCAAGAGTAAGAGAAAGTCCATAATTTTTTGGATCCTTAAAACTATTGATTCCAAAAGCAGAAGAGGAGGCAACAAAATCAACAACGCCATTCAAAGCTAACATTTTTACCGCAGGAATATTGTAAGAGTTACCGAGGGAAAATCTTAATGCCTGCGGTCCATGAAATTTGCCGTCGTAATTAACCGGACAATATCCTTTCGGTTGTCCACCGCCTACAAAACAAGTTGGCGAATCTATAAAAACTGTTCCTGCAGTGACAAGTTTTCTTTCGATACCGATTGCATAATTAATTGGTTTGATCGAAGAACCCGGTTGTCGATCTGAAGTTGTGACATTGAAAGTGCCACTAGCGGTCGCAAAATAATCAACGCTCCCAAGCATGGCTAATATTTCTCCGGTTGGTGGTCGGGTGACAAGAACAGCTCCATTGGAAACATCAAGTTCCTTAACATCTTCTAATTCTTCTTTCAAAATTTTTTCTGTTTCTTCTTGAATATCTAAATCTAAAGTTGTGGTAATTTTTAGACCACCTTCCTCAATTTCTTTAGCGGAATATTTTTGTTCCAATAGATTTTTAATATAAAAAACAAAGTGGGGAGCCTTAATTTTTTCCTCAAATGGTTTAACAATAATTTTTGTTTTTATTGTTTTTTCATAAGCATTTTTATCAATATATTTTTGCTCAAACATTGCTTTAAGAACCTCATTACGTCTTTTTACTGCTAGATCAGGGTTGTTATAAGGGGAATATTGGGAGGGAGCTTGGGGCAGTCCAGCCATAAAGGCCGCCTCTTCTAAAGCTAATTTTTTAGCGGGTTTTCCAAAGAATCTTTGAGCGGCCTCTTCAACACCATAAACTGCGCCACCATAAGGAATTTGATTTAAGTAAAGTTCGAGAATTTGGTTTTTAGAAAATATTTTTTCTGTCCAAAGAGCGAGAACGATTTCCTTGATTTTTCTTTGGATAGTTCTCTCTGGGGTAAGAAGAGCCGATTTCACTAATTGTTGGGTTATTGTTGATCCGCCTTGAAGTTGTTGTCTAAAAAGGGTGTCTTTGATGGCTCGGAGCATTCCTCCAAATATTGAGATACCATTATGCTGGTAAAAATTTTTATCTTCAATGGAAATTGAGGCTTGGGCAACATATTTTGGTAAACCATCAATTTTTACAGGGCTTCTTTTTTGTTTTGAATAAAGTTGGTAAAGAAGTTTTCCATTTCGGTCAAGAATGTGAGTTGATAGAGGAGTTGCTTTAAAATCTTTTAAGCTACCTGGTGAAGGAAGTTTATAGAAAACAAAAAAATAAATAAAAATAAGAGTCATTCCACCAACAACCGCAGCAACTATTTTTTTATGAGATTTTATTTTGTTTAAGATTAAATTAAATTTTTCTTTCATAAGGTACAGTTTAGCAAAAACAGATACCAGTGACTAGTGATTATAGATTAGATTGTTTATTTATTTAATCGAGGAAATAGGGGGGTGATTTTTGTAATTTTTCCTTTAGTTGCTTTTAGAATTTTTTCGGCGGTAAAAGGCAAAAATGGTTGCAATTCATAGCCTATTTTGTGAATTTCGTTTAAGGAATTCGTTAAGAATTCGTTTCGTTCTTGGGCGGTTTTTTTCCATGGAGCAAAGTCGTTGGTGGATTTATTCAGTACTTTAATCTTTTTCCAGATATCTTCGAGGATAGTGTTGAATTGAAAGTTGTCAAACAAGTGACTAGTGGCTAGTGGATAGTGACTAGAAGATTTAATATTCAACCCGTCTTTTTCAGCGAGAGTGGTAATTCTCATAACTAGATTTCCGAGTTCGTTGGCGAGATCGGAAGAATAAACTTCATCAAGTCTTCGATAAGAGAAATCACCGTCATCAAACGGGGGGATTTCTCGAAGAAGATAATATCGCAAAGCGTCAATTCCGTATTTATTTATTATTTCTAATGGGTCAACAATATTTCCGATTGTTTTTGACATTTTCTGGCCATCAACCGTCAAATATCCGTGGGCCATAACAGCTTTTGGTAATTGCAGTCCAGCAGAAAGCAAAAAAGCCGGCCAATAGACAGTGTGGAATTTAATGATTCCTTTGCCAATAATGTGTAGATCTGCTGGCCAAGTTTCATCAGGTACTCCAGATCTATAAATATTTAAAGCGTCAAACCAAACATAAATTCGTTGAGTTGAATCATTAGGAACAGGGACTCCCCAGTTTTTTGCCCGCTCATTTGATCGGGAAATACTAATATCCCATAATGGCTCTTTCAAAAAAGACAGGACTTCATTTTTTCTGAATTCAGGATAGATTTTTAATTTGTCACTTGAAATTAATTCAATTAATTGTTTTTGGTAAGATGAGAGTTTGAAAAAATAATTAGCCTCAGAAACTTTATCCAGTTTTTTACCCGGATGTTCAGAACATTCACCTTTTTCATTAAGTTCATCCGGAGAATAAAAAGTCTCACAGCC
>PCTC01000081.1 GCA_002786595.1 Candidatus Roizmanbacteria bacterium CG22_combo_CG10-13_8_21_14_all_34_12
ACAGAGATATTTTAACTCAATGAAGCCTGTTAGTGTCCTGAAATTGGAATAATTGAAGCTAATTTACGAAGGAAATTGGTATTTTGCGAAAGTCAGGGGCGCGGAGGACCCCGTATTTTTTCAAAATTGGAATAATTTTTGCAGTGTACTTATCCATATGAATATTATATCACGTAATAAAAAATCACTGTCAACTTGAAAAGTAGCCTCGTCTAATATTCGTCTATAAAGTGTCTAATTAAATAGCCTCCAGTCCTATCGTTTCAAATGAAGTTCAGTCAAGTAGCGATTTTAGATTGGATAAAGCTTCTTTCAAGGGAATTATTTCTATTTCCCCTTCCTTCATCCGTCGTTCTCCCCAATAGAGAAAGAAGGTTTTGGCTTCAGGATAATCCTTCAAAAAAGTTTTTAAACCTTTTAACATCGATGTCTTTATTTTTTTAGTTCTTTTTATTTCAAACGCCTTAATTCCCTTCTCTCCATAAAGAATAAAATCAACCTCGGCTTTTTCAGCCGTTCGATAATAATAAATCCTATACCCCAACTCAAGATAATCATTAATCGCTTTTAATTCTTGAAAAAGTAACGTTTCGAGAGCCGCACCTTCTACCTCTTCCGGCACGTCCAAAGGTCCCATTGGGCGTAGTGTCCGATAAACCCCTACATCAAAAAAATAAAACTTTGGGTGGGCAATCATTCTCCTCTTTGCTCTTTTGGTAAACGGATAAATTTTTGAACCAATTAAAAGATCTTCAATGATCGAAAAATAATTTTCTACCACTTTTCTTTCGACAGCTGCTTCTCGAGCAATTTCCGAAACGTTCAAAACCGATCCTTGGGAAAAACTGGCCGTTTCCAAAAATCTAGAAAAAGAGGCTAAATTTCTCGTTAAACCTTCCTGTTGGATTTCTTCTTCAAGATACGTTTTCACATAACTTTCCAAATATTTTTTTGGATCTTTTTCTCGATAAACTGATGGTAATTGACCATACCTTAGCGAGTGTTCAAATTTATAATCGCTTCCTAATTCACTAATAGTCAGAGGATGAATAAAATATGTGAGAGCCCGTCCAGCCAAAAGATTTGGTCCTTTCCTTTTTAGTTTTCTGGCCGAAGAACCTGTCAGTATAAATTTTAGCTTTCGCAGTTCAATCAAACGGTGAACTTCATTAAGAAGTTCCGGGATTTTTTGAATTTCATCAATAATAATCCAATCATTAAAATCTTTAGGAATTAGATTATCTAAACGTTGGGGGCTAACTAAAAAGTCATTAAAAAGCTCTGCTTCAAGTAAATCTACATAGAGGGCTTTTGGAAAAATTGATTTTACCCAAGTTGTTTTTCCTGTGGCTCTAGGGCCAAAAAGGAAAAAACTTTTATTTTTTGGAATTTTTAGCAATCTGGAATACATAACTCCATTCTACAGTCTTTTTTGGAGTTGTCAAGAACAATTTCACCCGCCTCATTCAACTGACGTGGCTGTATTGGCATATCACTAAATTAATGGCTTCCTGATAATCCTAATAATTACTTTTGTAGGTTATCCACCTTCGCTAAAGCTTCAGACGAACAAGTAAGCGATTAATAAATATTTAAAGTAGATTAATTAAAGTCTGTTTTCAGTTAGCATGGCCTTTTCAATTTCCTTAAACTGTTCCATCTCAGTTTCTAAAAATTTTTCAGCAGTAAAACCTTGAGTAAATTTTTCAATAGAATTAATCGATTTTAAGATATTTGAAAGAATTAGGACACCTCTAAAATCTACGCACAAAATCTTCAAAAACGGGACACTAATGTATTTTTAAACATTTTGTGGATAACTATAAAAGTTAAGGATTTTGGGGTACTAAATGTCCTAAGTCAGGATCCCCTCGGGCATAAGATCCAAAAGGGGCGGCTTTTTTTTACCTGATAGCTCTGAAGTATTTGAATGATATTGTTTATATCTTGTTTCATATGTTTTATAATATCACGGAATAAGAAATCACTGTCAACTTGAAAAGTAGCCTCATCCTACATCACCCTACAACCCCTGAGCGATTAGTTGTTTGATATATGATTGATATGGCATATCGAGCAAATTAGCTTTGACTTTGATTCTTTCAAGCAGTGAAACTGACAAACGAATGGTAATTGGTTTACTGGTTAATTTCAAGTTAGGAAATGCAACCCTCTTTGCTGTTGACCAATCGACATAATCAACAGAACTATGTGTTTGCCAAAATTCTCGCTCTTCTGCTTCAGTTTTAAAATATGGAATTTTTTTAAGTTTTTTCATACTGTCTCCTTTCTTTACGATCAGCTATCCTTACGGATATAATTCTGATTTTATTATTTCTAATAGTAAAAACGGTTAATAACAATTTTTTACTAATTGTACTGCCTATTATTGTAAATCTCTGTTCAAACTGGGAATGTTTCAAATCTTCTTGTAATAATAATCTTTCATCTAAAAACACTTCTTCTGCCTCGTTTGGACTAATCTTATGTTTCTTAAAACTTTTGTCAAAGTTTCCTTTATCCCATTCAAACTCGGTGTACTTGCTCAGGTCCATTATTGTACATATAGTATATGTACACTAATTGAAAGTCAAGAGAAGTTTTACCTGCCTCATCCAACCTACGCGGTTGTATAGGCACAAAATTATTAAAAATATGCAACTCATCGGGAGACTTTTTCTCCTTGTTTTTCTTTTTTCCATTGCCTCAATAATTTCCAATTTGGCAAAAATCTTCTTAAAAAAACGCGCCGGGCCCTCGGAAAATTTCTTTGGACTCGGCGGCGTATGATTTTGTTAAGTTTTTATGACTCTTAACTAGTCACTAAGCACTATCCACTAGTAACTAACTTATCCAGACCACAAACTTTCTGTAAAGTTTGAATCTTCAAAAACTATTAGTCGATAAGTATTCATAGTTTTTTCGATTATTTTATGATTAAAGTTCGATCAATCTTTAATCAAAACTTATAATTAAATTTATCCTATAATTTAACATTAAAGGATATATTTAAATTTGTCAAGGGCAATTTATAATATTCAATAATTTAAGTTCAAATTGCCCGAAGACCCCGCATAATCGCCCCTCCGAGGCATGGATGTAAACCATGCGAGGAGGAAAGATTGTGTGGGGTCAAGCGAAAAAACCGAGTACGAAGACGTGGAGGGAAGGGTCAATTATTTACCCTATATAAATTTATAAACGGATGGCCCAATAAGAAACAATCGCAGCCGAAACAATAACATTTAAGCTTTTGTTAATCCCCCACATCGGAATTTCAACAATTTGATCGGCCAATGCAAGAGTCTCCTCCGTCACACCATAAGTTTCATTACCTAAGATCAAAGCCACTGGAGCTGAATAATCAGCCTTTTGATAAGGAATAGAATTTTTTGCCTGCTCAACTGCAATAATAGAAATCCGAAATCCGAAATCCGAATCTCGAAACAATTTCGATTTTAATTCTTTTATGGCCTCCCCTACTGTTTTCCTGTATTCCCATGGCACCACTTTATAAGTTCCTATTGACGCTTTCTTAATCTTTGAATTTGGCGGTATTTCGCTTTCCCCACAGATGTACATTTTTTTTATTGCTAAAGCATCGGCCAGCCGGAACAGTCCGCCAATATTGTAAGTATCATAAATATTTTCCAAAATAAAATACATCGGACGACGTTTTATGCTTTTTATTTTTTCGGCAATAACTATGTCCGTCTCATCAACATCACGGAGTTCTTTAGCATTTAGTTTCATGAATGTATTATAAATCATATTGACAAAAAAATAGCTAGTAGTAGAATGAAATCGTGATTACAGACAAAGATGTAAAAAAATTGAAAGAAGTTTTTGCAGATAATTTTAAAAACATCGATAATAGTTTCAAAGATGTTAATGATAGACTCGATAATCGTATTGATAGCCTAACAAAAGATGTTATGACTGTTATCGAAATGGTTGGTGAAACAAATCAAAATTTAAAAGAAATTAGCCAAAAATTCGATAAGAAGACGTCTGATCACGATGATATCTTAAAAAATCATGAAAGACGACTTGATAAAGTCGAAGATAAAGTCTTCGCTACAACATAAAATTTCTATCCCATAGTTGACATTTCCCGAATCTTATAGTATAATCATCGCATGAAAAAAATATTTGTTTTTTTAGCAGTTGTTTTTTCACTTCTCGTCGTTACTGTTTCTGTTTCTGCCGGTTGTGGTGGCCAGTACGAATCCCCTTGTCAATCTTATTCCATGTTAGTTGATAAAATGGTTCAAAAACCAGGGACTTCCGATTATGTTGATAATCTTTCAGTTTCCGACCCACGCTATAAACCAAGTGAATACGTCATGTTTAAAGTGACAATCAAAAATACTTCAACAACTACTTTTGGTGGAATGACCGCTAAAGATTATGTTCCATCTTATTTAACTCCCGTTGAAGGACCGGGAACTTTTGATAGTGCAACAAGGATAATTTCTTGGGATGCCGGTTTTTTCAATGTTGACGAACAAAAAACTTACTATTTCAAAATGCAGATCAATTCACAAGCCAATTTGCCAACTAACCAAGGATTGTTCTGCCTAGTAAATAAGGCTCAAGCTTGGTCTAACGAAACAACCGACGACGATTCATCTCAATTCTGTATCGAAAAACAGGTCGCCACTCCTCCTAATGTCCCCTCCGCCGGACCGGAGATGGGTCTGATCTTATTCTCAGGCGAACTCTTAGCTCTCGGAACTGGAATATATATGAGTTATAAATTAAGAAATAATAAATAATATGGCAAACCCAAATATATTATCTAGAAGAGATTTTATGAAAGTCGCTGGATTAGCCACTGGAGCCGCATTATTAGCTGCC
>PCTC01000038.1 GCA_002786595.1 Candidatus Roizmanbacteria bacterium CG22_combo_CG10-13_8_21_14_all_34_12
ACTATAAATTCCTTTTTCTCTGGCGATAGCAATAAAAAGGTCAGTAAATTCCATACAAACTGCTTGATTAGTATTTGCTAAAACAACGTCCGCCCCAAGACGTTTGTTTTGAGAGTTGATTTTATTATAATCATACTTAAGAGTGTTTGTAACAAAATTATAAATCTCTTCTGGTTGGGTAATATTTTTAATTTTGTCTATCTGACCTATCTGCCAATATTTTTTTGCTGTAAGAAGATAATTTTTCTGCTGATTTATCGCTGTCCGGAAATATGGGGTAACCTCATCCCTTGCTCTTGAATAAACTTCAATCAAACTTTTATAGATAATTGTTTTTGTTTCCAACGGCTTAAAAAAATATTTTCCTAAATAATTACCATCTTCGTCTAAACGAACTGATTCGGGAGGTGGATTGATTGATTGTAAAAAAAATTTCTGGTTGGCTGTTTCGGGTGGAAAAGCAATTTCTGTAGAAACTGGATATATCTGATCGTTTTTTAAATGATAGGTTAATTCGGTTTGATAGATTTGACTATCTCCAAAAACAGCGTAAATAGTTTTTGTTTTGGGATTATTCCAAATTATTTTATTTCCGGTAACTAAATTGGGCTTCGGTTTTGAAATAGAAATTTTTTTGTTAGTTGTTTCGGGCAAATTAACTGTAACTGTATAAGATTCATTTTGAGTATTTTCTATCACCGGTAAAACTACTTCCCAAACTTTTCCATTAACTTTAAATAAGTTTGCTTGATCAAAGTTAAGAAAAAAAGTATTAACCGAATCCTTGCCAATGGCCGGGTTTGAGAATTCCAATTCGATTTTGGTTTTTTCTTCATCAGTAACTATTTTTGGTGTAATATAGCCATTATCGTCTGAGGTTTTAAGATTATTAATTGAAAAAGTGTTTGGAAAGCTTATGGCAAATTTACTGACAAACACTTCAGTTTTTAAATTAACAATTTTTATTTTAAAATTTACCTGAGAATTTAAATTATTTTGTGACTGAGAAAGATTATATTCAACTTGATAGTCGGTCTTGAAGTCGACAGCAAGAACGGTAATAGATGATAGATGAAAGATAATGGATGATAGTAGGAGAATAAAAAAATATTTGAATAAAAATTTCATAGTTATTATTTCATTTTACTTAAATATTCTCCAGTATACGAATTTTTTGTTTTATAAATCCCCCCCAGTTCACCCTGATAAATAACCTTGCCCCCTTTATCTCCTCCCTCAGGTCCAAGATCAATTATATATTGACAGCTTTTGATAACATCAAGATTATGTTCAATAACAATTACGGTGTTGCCACGATCCACTAATTCAGTAATTGTGTGAAGTAATTTTTCGATATCATAAAAATGCAAGCCGGTCGTTGGCTCATCAAGTATGTAAATAGTTCGACCGGTGTCCCTTCTTGATAATTCGTTGGCTAATTTTAATCTTTGAGCTTCACCACCTGATAAAGTTGGGGCCGGTTGTCCTAGTTCCAAGTAACCTAAACCGGTCTTTTGTAAGAAGCTTAATTTAAAATACACTTTGAAATAATTATTAAAGAAAGTCAAAGCTTCATCAACTGTCATTTTCAAAATTTCATAAATACTTTTACCCTTATATTTAACCTCAAGCGTTTCTTTGTTATACCGATTACCTTGACAAACATCGCAAACAACATAAACATCGGCTAAAAACTGCATCTCAATTTTCAAAACTCCGGCTCCCTGACATTTTTCACAGCGTCCACCTTTAATATTAAAAGAAAATCTTCCTTTTTCGTACCCTCGTTCACGGGCGTCGACAGTCGACGCAAAAATTTCTCTAATTTCATCAAAAAAACCAATATAAGTAGCCGGGTTACTCCTGGGCGTCCGGCCAATTGGTGATTGATCAACCATATGAACCCTATCAAGATATTGATAACCCTCAATCTTTTTAAATTCACCAATCTTATCGTGAAAATAACCGTATAAATAATATTTTAAAGCCGGATATAATGTTTCTGTAACTAATGAAGACTTACCTGATCCGGAAACTCCCGTCACTCCTATTAAGTTACCTAAAGGAATTTTTATATTAATATTTTTTAAATTGTTATGGGTAATTCCAGATAGTATCAATTCCCCGTGATTCGTCTGTAGGGGTAGGATCTTTCCACCATTTATTTGAATTGTTTTTTCACCGATCAAATATTGTCCGGTTAGCGATGATTTTAATTTTTTCATTTCGGAAAGATTACCGCTAAAAATTACTTTACCGCCATTTTTGCCAGCCTTTTCTCCCAGTTCTACCAAGTAATCAGAGGCTTCCATCGTTTCCCGATCGTGTTCTACAACGATAAGACTATTTCCCAAATCTCTAAGATGTTTTAAAGTTGTAATTAATGAAGAAACATCGCGTGGATGAAGGCCAATGGACGGTTCATCGAGTACATAAAGGACACCAGTTAGCCCGCTGCCTATTTGGGAAGCTAAACGAATTCTTTGCAGTTCTCCCCCGGACAAAGTCCCAGCTCTTCTACTAATTGTCAGATAAGATAAACCAACACTGTTTAAAAAATTCAGTCTTGTTAAAATTTCTTTAATAATAGATTTGGCTATTTGTTTTTCATAGACTGATAAGATTGCTTCTATTTTTTCCTTAAAATAATTTGTTAAATTATCAATCGATAAATCAGAAATCTGGGTAATATTTTTTTTATCAATTGTTATACTAAGAATTTCTTGCTTTAATCTTTGACCTTTACATTTTGGACAGGTTTCTTCCCGCATATACTTCTGTATTTCCATAGCTGAATAGTCGCCTTGAGTTTCAATATATCTGCGCTCTAATTCGTCAATAATTCCGGTAAATTTTTCGCGTATAGTCGTTGCCCGACCAAAACGATTAACACCTTCTACCCGGTAAATTTTACCTGTCCCTTTTAATAAAATATCTACTTCTTTATTGGTTAATTGGCTTATTGGTAAATTGGTATTTATTTTTTCTTCTAGACATACTTGTTTAATTAAACGGACATACCAAGTTTCATGGAAAAATAACTTATTAAAGGGAAGGATTCCTCCCTCAAGTAGTGAAAGATTTTTATTTAAAATTAAATCGCGGTCAACGGCAAAAATTGTCCCTAACCCGCGGCAATTTTCACAAGCTCCAAGAGGCGAGTTAAACGAAAACATTCTCGGCTCTATTTCAGATAGCGATAAATTACAAATAGGACAAGAAAATGTTTCTGAATAAAGATGTTCCTTATTATCGGTTTTAACAATGACTAGACCATTCGAAAGCTTTAATGATTGTTCAATTACATTTACTAGCCTTGATCTTAAACTGTTTTTAAAAATATTATTTTTCATTTCTTTATGACCAAAAGAGATCGTATCCATTAAAGCTTCTATTTTATGTTTGTTAGTTTTTATCAAATCAATTTCGTCGTCTAAACTAAAGATTTTTTCGTCAACAATAATATGGCTCAATCCTTTTGAACGAAGATTATCAAAAAGATCCTTGAATTCACCTTTTTTATTTCTAACAATTGGAGATAAAATCAAAAACTTGTGTGGTTTTGTTTTGTCAGTAATAATTTTGTTTTCAATTTCCTTTATCACTCTCTGGACAATTTCATCAACCGACATTTTACTGATTTCCCGTCCACAATTTGGACAGTGCGGATGAGCAACTTTGGCAAAAAGTAAACGGAGATAATCGTAAATTTCAGTAATTGTTCCCACAGTTGACCGAGGATTATGCGAGGTCGTCTTTTGATCTATCGAAATTGAAGGAGATAAGCCTTCAATTAAATCAACGTCAGGTTTGTCCATGATCCCTAAAAACTGACGGGCATAGGCGGACAATGATTCAACGTATCGTCGTTGTCCTTCGGCATAAATCGTGTCAAAGGCCAGAGAAGACTTCCCCGAACCGGAAATTCCGGTGATAACAACAAATTTGTTTTTGGGAATATCAACATCAATATTCTTTAGATTATGTTGGTGAGCTCCTCGAATGCGTATGTGATCCATAGGTTTAAATATCAAATCTTAAAGGTTAAAGGTTAAATAAATATTAAACAATTAAATATTAAACGTTTTTATGTTTAACTGTTTAATATTTAACAATTTTTTTAACATTTAATATTTAATCTTTAACAATTTCTTTTACCCTTTCTCTTATCCTAATCGCCAGTTCAAAATTCAAGTTTTCTGCCTGATTTTTCATCTCTCTTTCCATCTTCTTAACTAACTTTTTTTTATCAAACGGCGTTAAGCTATCCATATTCATTTCATCCAAGTACCTTGAATCAAAATCACGATCATAGAACAAACTTTTTTCATCTTGATCAACAATCTTTTCTCTGATTGGTTTGTAAATCGTCTTGGGGGTAATTTTATGTTTAGTGTTATATTCTACCTGATACTTCCTTCTTCTGTTGATCTCCCCCACTGCCTCATTGATTGATTTGGTCATTATATCTGCGTAAATTATTACCTGACCGGTAATATTTCTGGCCGCCCTTCCCATCGTTTGAATTAGCGAAGTCCGTGACCGCAAAAATCCTTCTTTATCTGCATCAAGAATTGCGACCAACGTTACCTCCGGTAAATCTAATCCTTCTCTGAGTAAATTAACACCGATTAAAACATCAAAATTTCCCTTTCTTAAATTTTCCAAAATATTGGATCTTTCCAAAGTTTTGACATCGCTGTGAAGATAGGCAGCGTTTATCTTTTTTTCTTTTAGATAAGAGGACAAATCTTCGGCCATTTTTTTGGTCAATGTGGTTACTAAAACTTTTTCCCTCAGTTTCACTCTTTTTTCTATTTCCAAAATTAAATCCTG
>PCTC01000047.1 GCA_002786595.1 Candidatus Roizmanbacteria bacterium CG22_combo_CG10-13_8_21_14_all_34_12
TTGAACAAAAGATATAATGTTATTAATTAACGCCTTTCAGGCGAGTATCATGCCACCACTTTGAGTGGTGGTAATTGACTATTTTTTCTATGGCACTATTTGAATTTGTTCATATTCCAGAAAAAAATATTTTTTATGATGTAATTGGGACTAATCCTTTTTGTATGTTTTTTGCGGGAATTCATGGACACGAGGGAGGAGTTTACAGACCGCTAAAAAATATTTTAAATAATCTACCGAGTAATTTTTTTTCAAGGATAGAACTATTAAAAGCAAATCCTCCATCTCTAAAACTTGGAGTGCGAGGCGTAGAAAATAGAGATATTAATCGAGATTTTTGTGAAAAAACAAAAAATAAATCATGGATTTCCAAAGAAATTATGGAATTAATAGATTTGTATCCCAGTATTGAATATGTTTTTTCTTTTCATGAAGAAACAGATAAAGAGGGATATAGGGAGGGAAAAATGGCGGAAATTGAAACATTTGAAAGAGATCCTAATTCATTTTATATGTACGATGCTTTTAATAGTGACGAAAGTAGCACAGACGAAATCATGCCATTTTATTATCCTTTATGTTTATCTCTCATTGAGAATGGATTTACCCTCTATGACGGTTATGACGACTATAAAGATGATCCTCATGAAACAGTTCAGTTAAATCCGGTTACTAATGGTTATTGCAAGCAGCCTTCAAATAAAACTGGTTTTGAAGACGGTAGTTTTGAAAATTGGGTAATCACACAAGGAATGAAAAGGAGCTTTGTTTTTGAAATTCCTTCTGGAATAACAAAAGAAAGAAAGCAAGAAATGGTGAAAATCATTTTTCAAAAATTTATTATTCCCTTTTTGAATCAATTCAAAACATTTTAGAAGAAGATAATTATATAGCTAATCAGGATAATTTATAATTCTGCAATCAACATTTAATGATAAAATGAGTTTTATGCAAAATTTTTGTACTTTGTATATTGTCCGTCACGGGGAAACAGAATGGAATGTAAAAAAAATAATTCAGGGAAATGAGGACATACCTTTGAATAAAAAAGGAGAGTCCCAAGCAAAAGAACTGGCAAAAAAACTACGTCATATTAAATTTGATGTTATTTTTTCTTCAGACCTGATTCGAGCCAAAAGAACAGCAGAGATAATTAATATAGAAAAAAAATTAATTGTACAAACAACAAAAGCATTGAAAGAAAGATATTTTGGAAAGTATCAAGGTAAATCATTTGCCGTTAATAATGAAATGATAAAATTGATAAACAATCTAAAAATGTTTACCGGTCCCGGATTAAAAGAAGTTGAAACCGATGAAAGTATAATTCTTCGGCTGACAACTTTTTTGAGAGAAATAGCAGTTGCTTATTCCAATAAAACCGTCTTGATAGTATCCCACGGTGGACCGATGAGAACTTTATTAATTCATCTCGGTTTTGCCAATTATGATAATTTTACTGAAGGACACATTAATAACTTGGCCTACATTAAATTAAAAAGTGATGGAGTTGAGTTTTTTGTGGAGGAAACAAAAGGAATTAAGATAAAAAAATCTAGTTAATTATTTTACTTTTTTCGCTTTGCAATCGGGACATATCCGTTGACCCAAAATGCTCCCCCATCTTCGACCTCGTACTCGAATAACTACGTCTTGATCACGATCGCCTGGATGAGTCTGTTGCAAATTAGCCAGTAAATACCAACCTGGCAATTTTTGTAATCTGACACCGTTGTAAACTGAAACATAAACGTTTCCACATTCTTTACAACCCTCAAGATTAATCTTTGTTAGTTCGCCTTTTGAAGCGGTGTGATATTCTTTTTTTCCATTTTCTCTAGTCATAGTTTTAATTATAGATAACCAGTAAATTATAATCTAAACTTCAAGAAAAGTGATAAAATGTATTCTATGGATAAAGTTAAGAATACTTCCGTTAATACAGGTAATGAAAATTTAGATAAACTACGTCGAATTTTTCCTCAATTTATCAAAGAAAATAAAATAGATTTTGATGCTTTAAATAAATTTTTCAAAGATGAAGAGGTAATTGCAGGAGAGGAAAAATACGGTTTAAATTGGGCGGGGAAAAGCAATGCTTTCAAACTTATCCGCACTCCGTCAGTTGGCACTCTTACACCTCAAGAAAAAGTTAGCCGCGACTGGGACAGAACTGAAAATCTTTTTATCGAGGGGGATAATCTCGAAGTGTTAAAACTTCTGCAAAAACATTACCGAGAAAAAATAAAGATGATCTATATTGATCCTCCTTATAACACCGGTAAAGACTTTATCTACAAAGATAATTACACGGAAAATATCTCTGATTATTATGAAAAAACAGGACAAAGTAAAAATGGCATAAAGATGACCACTAACCCCGAATCGGCTGGACGATACCACAGCGACTGGCTGACGATGATGTATCCTCGCCTGTTTCTTGCAAGAAATTTGTTAAAGGAAGACGGCGTTATCTTCATCTCTATCGACGACAACGAAGTCGCCAACCTCCGACTAATAATGGATGAAATTTTTGGAGAGGAAAATTTTTATGCCCAAATAAATTGGACAGCTCGTAATAAGCCAATGAATGCAGGTACGGCTAGGTTTAAACTCCAGCTTTCAGAAGAATACATTTTAGTATATGGAAAAATCACGATGCAAGAACATAAACCTTTTAAATTGCGATCCTCAGGTGAAAAAAATTATCCATTTCATGATGAAAAGGGATTAGAATACCGATTAGAAGAAATCCAACAAAGAAAAAACATAGGCATAAAGCGATCAATAAAAATGGAATTTGAAATACCTGGTGCAGTATTATCAAATGGATATCGTTGGACAATTGGACCTGAAACCGCCGTAAATTTAAAAAACACAAATAGATTAGTTATTAAAAATGCAAAAGCTCTCAGAATAATTTATTCGAATGAAGAAAATAATTCTGATTATCATCCTTTATGGGCAAATTTTTCAGAAAGTTGTGGAACAAGTGAAAACGGAAAAGCAGAATTATTCTCATTATTAGAGAATAGCGTCGGATTTGAAACTGTAAAACCAGTTGATCTATTAAAAAAGTTAGTTTTCCATTTTAGCGATACAAATGATAATGTTTTAGATTTTTTTGCTGGATCAGGAACGACTGCCCATGCAGTAATGGAGCTTAATGCCGAAGATGGAGGAAATAGGAAATGGATTTGTGTACAGTTACCGGAGGCAACAGATGAAGATAGCGAAGCGTATAAAGCAGGTTATAAAAATATAGCCGAAATAGCCAGAGAAAGAATAAGACGAGCGGGCAAAAAAATTGTTAAAGGAGATATTGATTTTAAATCTCTAACTCTTTCAAAATCGAACTACCGCCAGTGGAATTTATTGACTGATAAAGACGATCAAAAGAAATTAAAAGAACAGATGAAAGTATTTTTAGAAAAACCATTGGTTGATAATTATGATGAAAAGTCAGTAGTTTACGAAATATTACTCAAGGAAGGATATGATCTAAATTCAAAAGTAACTCAAGAAAAAAGTGGAAGTATAAAATACTGGCAAGTGGTTGATGAGGGCAAAAAATTATTAGTGACTTTTGAGAAAAAAATAACTAAAGAACAAGTAGAATCTTTAAAACTAACTGAAGAAGACACTTTCGTCTGCCTCGACTCCGCCCTCGACGATACGACAAAAATAAATATTGGGAGGAATTTGAATGTTAAAGTTATATGAATGACAAAGAAGAATCGTTAAATCAAAATCCTATAACTGGTAATTTTATCTTTGGAAAAGAAATTAATAACAATGGAAAAATTATCTCATCAGGAAAAAGACCCGTAAATGTTATTCGTGCAGATAAATACTCAGGAAAAGGAACTGTTGAAACAAAGCAAATTTTGCAAAACGAAATAAAGTTTTATGAAGAATGGTGGTTTAAATTTATTTTGACTATTATAGGGGGCCTTATTGTTGCGTATTTGATCTTTAAATTAGGATGGAGTAAACAAATATGAAAAAAGAAATTGTTTATGCTTTTATTGACAGTCAAAATCTAAATCTTGGGACAAGCAAAGATCTCTTTAGAGGAAAAAAAATTATTTATAAAGGATGGAAATTAGATTTTAGGAAATTTAGACGATATCTTACCGATAAATTTAAGATAGAAAAAGCCTTTTTATTTATTGGTTATATTAAAAAAAATTGGAAGCTTTATAAATACTTAGAATCGTGTGGTTATAATTTAGTTTATAAACCAACAACAATTGATAATCAGGGTAAGCCCAAGGGTAATGTCGATACTGAGATAGTTCTTCATTCGGCAGTTATCCAGTACAAAAATTTTGATCAAGCTGTTTTTGTGGCTGGAGATGGAGATTATCTTTGTTTGTATGAATATCTCGCAGAAAAAAAGAAACTATTGAGAATAATTATTCCTAATTTAAAATCGGAGTCTTCGTTACTTAAAAAATTTCAAAATTATAAAACCTTTTTGATTTTTGATAGAAGTAAAGTAGAGTTTAAACCATAAAAAAGCGGGAGGCGTTGCTCATAAGCACGTAGCTTATGGTTCGTTTTCCCCCTTATGATTAAGCACATTATATCAAAAATTGTTCTGTGTTTGTCAAGTAGTTTATAACAGTTAATAACAGTTGGATCTATGAAATTCAAATTTAATAAAAACTTAGACTATCAGATTGAGGCGATTAATGCCGTAGCGGAAATTTTTGAAACAGGAAAAAATCTAATAAACAATAAGGAAACCTTTGAACTTCAATCCAGCCCCATAATCTCAAACGAATTAGAAGTAGACAAAATAAGAATCCTTGAAAATTTAAAAAATATTCAGAAACAAAATAATATT
>PCTC01000008.1 GCA_002786595.1 Candidatus Roizmanbacteria bacterium CG22_combo_CG10-13_8_21_14_all_34_12
CCTGCTTTTTTTAAGGCTTCGACTGTGTGTAGTCCCCAAGAAACGCCAATCATTTTGATACCGGCTTTTTTACATGCTTCAACATCACGAATTTCGTCTCCGATATAAATTACTTCGGATTTATCTAACTTAAAATCTTTAAGAAATTTTTTTAGATATCCTTCTTTTCCAAAAAGATCTGTTTTTCCATGGACAAAATCAAAAATGTCAATTTTGTTAAATTTAATAAATTTATTAATATTTTCTATTCTGTTTGAAGAAATAATTGCTAAGTTATATCCCTTTTTTTTTAAATCAAAAAGAAATTTCTTAACCCCGGTAAAAAACTTGATATTTTCCATTTCTTTTTCTAACTCCACCTGCATATTCTTTATCATGCCAACAACATATGGAAGTTTGAGCCAGGCCTTTTTAAAGCTTCCCTTCAGCAGTTCTTGATAGCTTTTAGATCGGATCTCCTTGATTATCTGTCTTTCACTAAGATCATTTAACTGTAAAGCCTTGGCAATCTCCAAAAATCTTTGGAAACTATACGGAAGGGTATCGGCAATCGTCCCATCAAAGTCAAAAATAATGAACTTAATTTTTTTCATGAGATATCAATTATAATGTTATTCATGGATAAAATCATCTCTTTGGATCATTTTTTTACAAATTTTTTAAACCAATTATTTCCTCACAATATTTTTTTTAACTCTTTTTTCTCCTTTTTTTCCCTAAAAGGAAGCTCAATTTTAGTTTGGTTATTGGCAATGTTAATTGTGTTGGTTTTAGAGGAAAGAAAAAATCCCGGTATCACTAAGCAAGATAAAAAATTTATTATTTTATTTTCGCTTTCTTTTTTACTGACAGCCTTTTTTACCGATATTGTTTTAAAAAATATTTTTATGCGCCCTCGCCCCATACTAGATACTAAATACTTTATACTAAATACTTTTTCTTGTCCAACCGATTTCTCCTTCCCCTCTGCTCACGCAGCAACTGCCTTCGCCGCCGCAACAGTATTAACTTTTTTCGACAAAAAACGCCGTTGGTTTTATTACCTGGTCGCAATATTAATCAGCTATTCTAGAATCTATCTCGGCTGTCATTATTTTTTTGATGTAATTTTCGGCGCAATAATTGGCTATATAATCAGTCGATTACTTCTATTCTTCCTCTATACATTCCCATCCCACAGGAAAAGTTGATGAAGCCTGTCTCTTTCGGAGTAAATTCAATGATATTTTCTCCTTCGTTTAAGGCTTTGGAAATGTTTAAAGTTGGAACAACAAAGTACCCTTGACAACCGAAGATATTTTTTCCGCTAATCACCCAACGCACGGGAATTCCTTTTTTAATTGTAAATTGGTTTGGAGAATATCCCCCGCTGATAACGTCCATATTTATAATTTGTTTACCATTTTCAATGGTAACATTGGTCCCTATTCTATTGATGTTTTGACTAAATCCAATGTTAATTCCATAAATTGATAAAAAATTACTTGCATAATATACGCCAAGTATTAAAACTCCAACGGCGACTGTTTTCATAAAATACTGATAAAAAGTACTTTTTAATAAACCTCTTAAACTGCCAATAAATATTATTGCCGGCGCCGTTCCAAGGGCAAAGATAGCCATCGTCAAAGCACTTTGCCAAGAGGACGCTAATCCAAGAGCGTAAACCTGGGTTGCTTGAGTAAATCCACACGGTAAAAAATAGGTGATCATTCCTAGGAAAAAGGCTGATTTATGAGGGTCTTTTATCAGCAAGTGTTCTAATTTTCTAAAAACATTTGAGGAAACGCCAAAAGGAACAATTGAAGAAAAAGAAAGAATATGTAACATATCAAGGCTCAAAAGAATCATAAAAATAGCTGCTAATAACGTTAAACCTGATCCAAATTTAAAATTTGTTATTATCACACTTCCAACTAAACCAGCCAGGAATCCAAATATTGAATAGGAAATAATTCTTCCCAAGCTAAAATAAACAGCTTGTCTTAAATTATTGGTTTTTTTCCCGATCGTTGACAAAAACAAAGCTCCAGAAGTAGCCATACAAGTTGAAACTGAAGCAACTAATCCTAAAAATAAAACCGTTAACCAATTTAAGTTTCCGGTAATATTAATGCTGGGAATGATATTTATTTCTTTAACAATTAAATAAATTAAAATTAAGCCAACGGTAATTAATGATGCTTCGATAATCTTTTTACTCATTGGCTCTTCGTTAAAACTCTTATCTTGTCTATCCCTTATTTCGTATCCAAAAGGCTTGATATTTTTGTTTATTGTTTCCTGATCTAAATGACCGGAAAAATAGACTTCAGCTTCCTGCTTTTGAAAATTCGATTTAACCGCCGTCACATTAGACATTTCCTTGAATTTATCAGTTATTAAAATTTCACATGAAGGACAGTGCATGCCTTTGATATAAAGGGTGCATTTTTTAAGTTTAGCCATATTTATTTACTTGGTTTTTTTGGTCCTCCACAACATCCTTCGCGAATCATAGGTTTATATTTTTGCTCTTTTTAATAAAAGCGAATTGGTAATTACGGAAATGCTTGAAAATGCCATCGCACCTGATGCCAAGATCGGACTTATTAGACCCATCATTGCAACAGGTATCAGTATCACATTATACGCGAAAGCCCAAAATAAATTAAGCTTAATTGTCTTCATCGTTTGTTTGGATAGTTTAATCGTCGAAACAACTGAAATTAAATTTTTATTAACCAATGTGATTCCAGCTGCTTCAATGGCAACATCGGTGCCACTTCCCATGGCAATACCAACGTCCGCCACGGCTAGTGCCGGGGCATCGTTTATTCCATCCCCTACCATGGCAACTACTTTGCCTTCTTTTTGAAATTTTTTAACTTCTCTCTCTTTATCTTGAGGTATCACTTCGGCAAGGACCGTCTTTATTCCTAATTTTTTTCCAATTGCCGTCGCTGTTGCCTCGTTATCTCCCGTTATCATAACTGTTTCTATTCCTATTTTATTTAATGCTAAAATGGCTTCTTTTGCACTTTCTTTTATCGTATCAGCAATGGCTAAAAGAGCGACTAGTGAATAGTGATTAGTGGTTAGAAAAAGATTTTTTACTGCCATGAAAACAACTGTTTTACCCTCTTTTTCCAATTTTTCATGACCGCTTTGATGTATCGATACATCGAAGTTTTCCATTAATTTCTTATTTCCTAAAATAACTTTGATATTTGATTTTTGATATTTGATATTTCCCGTTACACCCTTTCCAGTCAATGATTTAAATCCTTCGACTTCGCTCAGGACAAGTTTTTCTTCTTCAGCTTTTTTCACAATCGCTTCGCCCAGAGGATGTTCTGAAAGTTTTTCAATTGATGCAGTTGTTATTAAAAGCGCAGATACCAAATTTTTTTCGGTTTTTTGTTTTCCGATAAAAAATTTCGGTATCAAGTTTTTATTTATCAAAATAATATCAGTAACTTCCGGTTTTCCCTTTGTCAGCGTCCCCGTTTTATCAAAAATAATCGTATTAACTTTATGAGCTGTTTCCAAGCTTTCAGCATCTTTAATTAATATTCCATGCTGAGCGCCGATTCCGGTACCAACCATTATAGCCGTTGGTGTCGCCAATCCCATCGCACATGGACAAGCGATTATTAAAACTGCAATCGACCGCAACATAGCATTAATAAATACGGGGTTCGATCCGAATAGATACCAACCAACAAATGTTCCAATAGCCAACATAATAACAATAGGAACAAAATATGAAGAAATAATATCTGCTAACCGCTGAATTGGGGCTTTGCTTCCCTGCGCTTCTTCAACCAATTTAATAATCTGAGCTAACAAAGTATCTTTTCCGACTTTGGTGGCCTTATATACAAAACTTCCAGATTTATTCATCGTCGCCCCAATTACAGTATCACCTTTATATTTTGAGGATGGCATGCTTTCTCCGGTCACCATCGATTCATCAATAGCAGATTCACCTTCAATAATTATGCCGTCAACCGGAATTTTTTCTCCCGGCCGGACTCGGATCAAGTCACCAGCAACAACTTCATCAATCGAAATATCAATTTCTTTGTTATTGCGGATTACTCTGGCTGTTTTTGCCTGAAGGCCGATTAATTTTTTTATCGCTTCCCCCGTGCCAGCTTTAGCCTGAGCTTCCAAAAACCGGCCCAATAAGATCAAACCGAGAATAACGGTTGAAACATCAAAATAAGGCATGGCTTCGATCTTCAAATCCATAAAAAACTTTGGAAAAAATGTCACAAATATTGAATATAAGAAAGCGACCGTCGTTCCGATGACAACCAGCGTGTCCATGTTAGCAATTCTATGTCTAAGCGATGATATGGCTGCCCGATACAAATCCCTTCCCGCCCAAAGCTGAACAATTGTTGCCAAGACAAACTGAAAGTAAAAATTTTTAAAAAGACTTGGAGCAAAATCCATAATTCCCGGAAAACTTCCCCAAACAATTAACGCTCCTAAAAACAAACTGACAACGACCTTGATTTTAAGATCTTTCAGCTCTCTCTTTTTCTCTATTTTTATTTTTTCATCCAACGTTCCGTCATTCTCAATCATCGCCTGATAGCCAACTGATTTAACGGCATCAATAATTTTATTTTCTTCAATCGGAGCATCCGAGGATAAGGTAGCTTTACCATTAGTTAGATTTACAACCGCTTCAATTACTCCAGGAATTGTCTTTAAAGCTTTTTCATTGATATAGACGCAAGATGCGCAGTGCATCCCTTTAATCGCAAAAGTTTGTTTATTCATATTTTTTATTTAACAATAAGCTTTCCGTGGAACATCCCCATCCCACAGGAAAAATCA
>PCTC01000063.1:0-4788 GCA_002786595.1 Candidatus Roizmanbacteria bacterium CG22_combo_CG10-13_8_21_14_all_34_12
TACTTTAATTAATTAAAGTTTATCAATATGAAAAAAGTTGCCATCGTTGGATTTGGCCGGTTTGGTAAGATATTAAAAAAAATATTAGAAAACGATTTTAAATTGATTATTATTGGTCGAAATAATCTTGAAGACATTATAAAAGCTGATGTTGTTTTTTATTGTGTCCCAATTTCTGCCTTTGAATCGGTAATTAAATCTCACAAAAAATATTTTAAAGATAATCATCTTTTGATTGATGTTTTATCCGTCAAAATACATTCAAAAAAAGTTTTTGAAAAATATTTAAGAGGTTTGAAAACACAGGCGCTATTGACCCATCCAATGTTCGGACCGGACAGCAGCAAGAATGGTTTTGACGGTCTGCCGATCATTATTGATAAATTCAAAACTAGCCAAGAAAACTATTTATTTTGGAAAAATTATTTTGCAAACAAACGATTGAAAGTGATTGAAATGACAGCCAAAAAGCATGATCAACTAGCGGCTAATTCTCAAGGATTAACACATTTTATCGGTCGCTTATTAGAAAAGTTTAATTTAAAGCCAACGGAGATTGACAGTTTGGGAACGAAAAAACTTCTTGAGGTGATGGGACAAACCTGTAATGATACTTGGCAGTTGTTTAATGATTTGCAAAATTTTAATCCATATACAAAAGCAATGAGAATAAAATTAGGACGGACGTATGATTTGTTGTACAACCAACTTTTACCAAAAAGAATTAACCGGAAAAAAATTATTTTTGGTATTCAGGGCGGAAAAGGTAGCTTCAACGAAGAAGCAATCATTTTTTATGTTAAAAACAATGCAATAAAGAAATTCCAAGTTAAATACCTATTTACCAGTGAAAAAGTTTTAAAAAATTTAAATGAAGGGAACATAGATTTTGGTTTATTTGCAATTCAAAATGCCGTTGGAGGAGTGGTTGAGGAATCAACTCACGCGATGGCGAAATACAAATTTAAAATAGTTGAAGAATTTCAGGTATTGATCCGTCATTTTTTAATGAAACGGAAGGATATTTCAGTAAGTGAAATAAAAACAATTATGGCCCATTCGCAAAATTTCCGTCAGTGCAAAGATAATCTATCAAAGAAATATCCGGGTTTAAAACAGGTTAGCGGTCAGGGGGATTTACTTGATACAGCAAGATGCGCGGAAGCATTGGCAAAAAATGAAATTGACAAAAATACGGCTATTTTAGGACCAAAGATATTAGCTAACATCTATGGATTGGAAATAATAGATGAAGATTTACAGGATAATACAAATAATCTAACGACATTTTTTTTGGTTAGTAGGTAGTATAATAAAAACAATCCTGTCATTCCCGCGTAGGCGGGAATCCAGACTAAAATAACTATGTCAGCAAATACAATAATTATTCTAGAAAAAGTCAAAGATGGATTTCAGATATCTTTTAAAGATGTTGAATCATCAGGTAATTTTGATAAAAAAATATTTGGAGATTTACAAAATGCATTAAAATACGCTAAAGAAATTCAAGATAGTGGGGATGTGGAATACGGACTCTATATAAAAAGTTTATAACAAGTCGTATATCTATCAAAGACTGTTTGAATTTAAGATTTTTTCAAGTATAATATTAATTACAATTTGGAGAAAGGCGTTATAGAGCGGAAATACCCCGTTCAAGCTGAAAAGTTGAAAGAGAATTAAAGACTTAATTAAACTTTTCCGGTTGTTGCCGTAATAAAACAAAAGCATCACTGCGAAGTAAGCAAGTGCTTAATGAGGTAAGATCCTTTTTAAGCTCGCAACAGTGCGGGTTTTTTAATGGAGGATTTTACGAATCAAGGTGGTACCGTCTTAAACCAAGACCCTTGTTAAATCATAATTTATTTTGTGATTTGGCAAGGGTTTTTTTGTTACCGTGGGTGGCAGATCGGCGATGCAACGCTCTGTAAAAGCGTATCAAGTAGGTTCAACTCCTACCCCACGGACTATGATAGGAACGATAATAAATACAATCTTGGTTTTTGTTGGTGGAGCTATCGGTCTTAAATTGGGTAAAAAAATACCGGATAAATTTCATCAAGCTTTAATCGGTATTTTAGCCTTAATTGTTATTTTTTTGGGGATAAAAATAAGCTTAGAAACAAAGAACGTTTTATTGGTGATATTTAGCCTTTTGTTGGGTGGTTGTTTAGGAGAATTACTTAATTTAGATAGTCAACTTAATCAAGTAATAACAAAATTAGTAAATAGATTTACATTTATTGAGAAAGATAAAAATTTTAACCAAGCGTTAATTACAGCCAGTCTTATGTTTTGTGGAGGGCCAATGACAATCTTCGGCTCAATTGAAGCTGGCCTAACAGGCAATAATCAAACTTTGATTATTAAAGCGATCCTTGATGGCGTAACCGCTATCCCACTAGCTGCATCTTTGGGAACAGGGGTCATATTTAGTACGATCGTTGTTTTTTTAATACAATCATCTCTGGTTATTTTGGCGGGATTATTCAAACATATATTTACTCAAACACTAGTAACAGAAATGACTAGCGTGGGGGGAATTTTGTTACTCACTATTGGTTTAAGCATGTTTAGAATCAATAAAAAAATAAAACCTATTAATTTAGTTCCGTCCGTCTTTATTGCACCGATTATTTTAAGTTTAATTAATTTTTTCATATGAAAAGTAACTTAGGCAATTACACACATCAAGTAGAGAATCCAGATAAATTTATCCGTTTTGATCTAACGGAGGGTAACTGTTGGTTTTTAGATAAAGTATCTGAGTGGTTTAAAGAAATAAATATTTCCGATGTCATTCATTACCCTGATGAAAAAATCATTAACGTTAAAAAATTATTATCTCATTGGCTACATGTGAGGCAGGATAATATCACAATCGGTAGCGGTAGTGATGAATTGATTGAAATGATTCCAAAAATATTTGTCAAAAAAACAGAGGCTGTTTTGACAGTTGCCCCGTCATTTTTTCGATTTATTGAATCATCAGAGCGAGCTGGAGCAAAAGTTATTACAGTTAAACTAAATAAAGATAGTCATTTTGAATGGGACAACTTAACGATCAAAAGATTTCTGAAGAAAGCAAAAGATAAAAAAGTAAAGTTAATTTGGTTAGCTAGTCCTAATAATCCAACTGGGACAGAAGTCCCAAAACAAATTTTGCAGGAAATAATTAAACTGGGGAAAATAGTCGTTATCGATAAAGTATTAAATGGTTTTACAAAAGAGCTTAGGGAAATATCTCAGCTAATTTGGGAGAATCCTAATTTAATTGTTTTATCTAGTTTTTCCAAGACGTTTGGTCTACCAGGTTTGAGATTCGGCTTTGCCATTTCATCTCGTAACAATATTAGTTTAATGGAAAAAATAAGATTACCTTTTAATGTTTCTGGTTCCAGCCTGTTTGTTGTTGAAAAATTACTTCAATCTTTACTAACAGGTGAGATAAAAATGGATGGAGCATTGACATTTTTTCAGGAACGAGTTTTCCTTGAAAAGGAAATCCAGAAATTAAAAAATATTAAATTAGCAAGCGTCTCCAAAACTAATTTTATATTGTTGCAATCGGTTAACGGCGTTAATTTATTTAAAAAATTGATAGAAAAAGGAATCTTGGTAACAGATTTAAACAAGACAACAGGAATTAAAAACAAAAACTTTATTCGTATTACCATACATGATAGAGAAAAAAATCTTATTTTGTTAAAAGTTTTAAAAGAGATTGATAATCATTTTCATTAATTAAAAATTTTATCTATAATGATCATATGAAAACGCAAGACCGATTGGATTTAATCAAGCAAGTTGGAGAAGAAATTATTCAGGAAGAGGAATTAAAAAAACTTCTTGAGAGTGGGGAAGAGCTAATTGCGTACGATGGCTTTGAACCGTCGGGACAGATCCATATAGCCCAGGGGATTGTTCGTGCCATTAACGTCAACAAAATGATCAAAGCCAGAGTTAGATTTAAGATGTGGATTGCTGATTGGCATGCTCTAACTAATAATAAAATGGGTGGAGATTTAAATAAACTAAAAATAGTTGCAAAATATTTTATTGAAGTTTGGAAAGCTTCAGGAATGGATTTGTCAAAAGTTGAGTTTTTATGGGCGTCGGACATGGTTCGCGACTCCGATTATTGGCAGTTAGTTATTCGTGTTGGTATGACAAACAAGCTTGCCCGATTTATTCGAACAGCTGAATTTATGGGAAGAGAAGAATCTACAGAACAATTGACAGCTGCACAAATAATTTATCCGTGTATGCAAATTGCTGATATTTTTAAATTGGGTGCCAAAATTACACAATTAGGTATGGATCAGAGGAAAGTCAATATGTTGGCCCGTGAAATTGGACCACAGCTTGGCTATTGGAAACCGGTCGTTGTTTCTCATCACATGTTGATGGGACTTGGTAAACCTCCATCAGCTGATAGTGATAGAGCGACTCGTACAGTTAAAAATAAAATGTCAAAATCAAACCCTGATAATGCAATCTTTATGACTGATACGACTGAGGATATTGAGCGAAAAATTAATAAAGCTTATTGCTTAGAAGGAGATATTAAGGAAAATCCGGTTCTTGAATATTATAAATATATTGTTTTTGAGTCATTCGAAAAATTAGGAATCAGTGAGGTAAAAATTGAAAGACCGGAGAAATTTGGTGGCAATATTTCTTTTAAAACTTACTCAGATTTGGAAAAAACTTTTGCCGAGAAAAAAGTTCATCCGATGGATTTAAAGGTGGTTTTGATCAAATACTTAGATCAACTAATTGAACCGG
>PCTC01000063.1:4815-7372 GCA_002786595.1 Candidatus Roizmanbacteria bacterium CG22_combo_CG10-13_8_21_14_all_34_12
GAGGCAAAAAAACTATTAGAACAGGTTAGGAGTTTTCAGGTAACGAGATAATAAAATTGATTGTAAATCATAAATGTTTAATCTAAAATCTAAGATCTATCATCTAGGATCAAAAAAAGGCGAAATCGCCACTCTTCTTACTTTAGGCTTGGTACTTATTGGTGCTGTGATAACCTTAGGTTCTTCTTTTTTTACCAATAAACAAAAAAGTATCTCATCAAATCCAAAAGCATCTTATACGTGTGAGTTGCCAATAAATATTGCAAGTCAAGATTGTTCATATGGTTATACAACTGTTGGGTGTCAATCTGGTTATGCCGAATGTAAACCGGCTCCTACAGTCAAACCTAGTCCAACAAAACCTCCGACTTCTACCTGTCCCTATACTTGCACAAAATATAACTGTTCCTCAGGTTATGTCCACAATACCAGTTATTCATGTTCAGGAATAGACATGGTCTGTTGTCAGAAGAGTTTAGTAAGTCCAACCAAAACTTCAACACCAATAAAATCTCCAACACCTTCTTCTGATGGTTGTCATTATCTAAATCCAAAAGAGTGTTCAAACGATTGTCTTGGGAACTGTTCCAGATGTACTAATGGGAGATATAAATGTGTTGCAAGAACACCTACGGTTATATCATCACTTCAAGATTGTGGAACACCTATTTATATCGCAAGCAATGATTGCTCATATGGTTATACAACCGTAGGATGTAAATCTGGAACTGCTAAATGTAAATCCAAGCCTATTTCAGTTCCAACTCCAACAAGATCAGCTGAAGATTTGTTTAATAAAGACTGTCGCTGTATAAACGGATTATGGGGTGGAGGCGGTTGTGATAGTTGGCAAAGAGGAAGATCGTGTTTGCCAACGGGCTTATCTCAATGTAGACAAAACAATCAACGTTGTGGCAGCTCCAGTGACACCAGCTGTTGTTCAGGATACTGTGTTCCTACTCCACATGGATTTTATTGCCAATCTGCCAATATCGTTGCCAAGGGATGTACTTCCTTGACGACAAAATGTGATGGAAATTATTTAATGAAATGTTATAACGGAGCCTGGGTAAAAGATAAATTATGTGATAGTTGTCAAACATCTTTGTTGGGGCCGAAATGCGCAGAAACAAGTACGGGAGGTACAGCTCAAATATCAAAATCTCCGACAGTTAACGGAAAAGCCTGTACAACAAAAAATAATTGGCTAGGCACATGCACTCTTTCGAGTAATTGTAATTCTATCGCGGCAGGAATTGCCTGGGACTCCAGCGTGGCAGAATGCAAATCGCCAACAACACCGATCGGTTATGGTAGAGGAGGTGTCGGTAGTTATGGTTGTTGTGGATCAAAATCAAATAATACTTGTTCTCAGAAGGGGCTGGTCCAGAAGAGGGGAGAAAAATGTTTTTCCTGTTTTCTAACCAATAAACCAGAAGGAGAGATGATAGAAGTTTCAATGAGTTTTTGTGAGAATGTTGCTTCGGGAAATATAGCCACGATGAATAATAGTGAAATTATGTTGAATGCGACTTCTACAGAAGATCAATATCATCTTCGTCAGAATGCTTTTGATATATTTGAAGAATCTGATGCTTCCTTTGGTATGAAAACCGCCTCATGGCTTATGGAACAAGCTGACTCTGTGACATACTATACTTTTGGACAGTTGCCAAAAATTTTCGGGGGAGAAGCAGAAAGTTCAATGGGTAATTACTATGTGGCTCAGATGGATGCTAATGCGGCCGCTGAAGCTCAAGGAATAACAAGAGAAGTCACTGTTGGTCAGGCTTTGACGACGGGGGTCATTGGCGGGTATCAATTTGCCAATAATATGTTGCTTGGGATTCCCGATGGGGCTTTAAACTTGGTTACCGGAGGAAAAACAGAAAATTGGGAAACTAATACTCTTACTTCTCTTTATGGTGCCGACGAAGCGGCAGCAGCGACCAAGACAATAGCTGTAGGCCATGACATAGCTAATATCGTAACGATTTTAATACCGGTTGGAAAAGGTTTATCCGCTGCCGGGGGTAAGATGACATCGACTGCCGCTAAACTTGAACAGGCCGGTCAGACAGGTGTTCGTTCCGCTCTTTTAAGGGGTGGCGGTAAAACCATTTCAGTTGCCGGGGAAGGTTTTCAAATAATTTCTCCGGAAACCTGGGCGGCCGGATTTATAAAAAATGCACCGGTAACCAGGGCTCTAGAAACAGGAGCTGCAGCTATAAAAGCGACAAAATTAGTAACCGGAGTTTCAGATGGTCTATTCACAGTTACCAATACGGTCAGAAGAGCCTCTCCTATTATTGATACGACTTTGAATGTTGGTTCAAAAATAAAAACCACAGGAGCGAAAGTGGTTGATTTTTTCCTGCCCAAGTCAGCTCTTGAATATAATGCACAAGAGGTTGCTACAAATATAGCGAAAGATATTAATTTAGGAATTGTTGAGCCTGAAAACGTCACACAAAGACTGCTTAGCCGTTATCGACAGGAAATGACAAGTGGAACCCAGATCCAACAAATAACAAACGAACTAAAGAATACTAATCTT
>PCTC01000055.1:0-253 GCA_002786595.1 Candidatus Roizmanbacteria bacterium CG22_combo_CG10-13_8_21_14_all_34_12
AAAAATGACGTTGTTGTTTTGACAGGTAAGGCCATGAGAAGAGCTTATGTCGAGGAAAGACGGAAGAGCCGTGGGATGAGTATGAGGCGGTAACGAAGGCATTAAAAATTTCTAATTTCTAATTAACCTAATTGACCTAAATAATAACCAAGCACCAATTTGTTATTCGGAAATTGGTCATTTATTAGATCAATTAGAAATTAGGTCAATTAGAATAATTAAATATGATTCTCTACGATTCTGATCTAAAAAT
>PCTC01000055.1:265-4653 GCA_002786595.1 Candidatus Roizmanbacteria bacterium CG22_combo_CG10-13_8_21_14_all_34_12
TTTAATAAATGATAGTATGTATTTTGGTGGGTTTGGGACAAGAGAAATGGGCGATGGCAGTAATATTGATACGGCTATTAATTTTGCTCAAATAAATATTCCCAATTTCAAAACAATCGTTATTCCCGAACAAATTCATTCCACCAATGTGACAAATTTTAGTGCCAATTTGATTGATAATGTTGAAAAAGTTTCCGAGACCGATGGAATTATTACGAAAGATATAAATTCGGTTTTGACGATCATTACAGCCGACTGTTGTCCCATCATGTTCGTGGACAAAAGGCAAGGAATTGTTGGTATCTCCCATCAGGGTTGGAGAGGAAGTGTCAAAAGACTTGGGCAAAAAATGATAAATAAAATTATTGAGTTGGGTGGGAAAAAAGAAAATATTTTTGCGGCCATTGGACCTACAATCGGACAATGTTGTTACGATGTTGATGATGAACGTTATTATGATTTTCGTGAAGAATTTGATGGTTATGCCGATAAAATTTTTCACCGTCATCAAGGAAAACTTCATCTTAATCTCGCCCTTTTAAATTATCTTCAAATCAAAGAATTAGGAATTCCTGAAATAAACATTGACCATTTTCCTTTTTGTACCCGTTGTGATAAAAAACACTTTTTCTCTTTCAGAAGAGACAAAAAGCAAGATTATGGGGAGATGATGAGTTTTATTGTTAGGAATTAGGGTCAGACCCTCCTGGAGGGTCTGACGCTGTATAATTTCAACATACGATGTTAAACCAATCTGAAAACATATTTTTTTTGGGGATAAAAGGTGTAGCAATGGCCAATTTGGCAGTCATACTGAAAAAGATGGGTAAAAATGTAACGGGCTGCGATATCGAGGAAGAATTCATCACCGATAAATTACTTAAAGATAATAAGATCAGTTGGACAGTTGGATTCGATTTTAAAAAATTACTAAAAAAAACGGACTTAATTGTTTACTCAGCCGCTCATGGTGGAACTAACAATCCTTTAGTGGTTCAAGCAATCAAAAACAAAGTTAATATTATTTCTCAAGCTCAATTATTAGGAGAGTTAATGGATCAGTTCAAAACTAAAATTGCTGTCTGTGGCTGCCACGGAAAAACTACTACCTCGTCGTTATTGGTTTACGCATTAAATAAATTAAAACAGTACCCAAGTTATTTAGTTGGAGTGCCATTTTTCACCGGCCATCAGGGAGGAAATTTTCAAGAAAAAAAATATTTTGTTGTTGAAGCTGATGAATACGGAGTTAATCCTCCTGTTGATAAAACACCTAAATTTCATTTGTTAAATCCAAATTATATTATCGCGACTAATATAGATTTTGATCACCCAGACGTCTATAAGGATATTGAAGAAACAAAAAAAGCCTTTAAGAAGTTTTTTAGTGATAAAAAAATAATTGCTAATATTAATGATCCAAATTTACTTCGATGTATCGATACATCGAAGTCTATAGCATATGGAGAGTCGGAAAAAGCAAATTACCAAATAATTAATTGCAAGATAACCGAAGATGAGAGTACCTTTGAAATAAAAAATGTGGGTGAGTTTAAGATATCTCTTTTTGGTAAGCATAATGTTTCAAATGCGACCGCAGTCATAGTCCAACTATTGGAGCTTGGTTTTAAAGCCGATGAAATAGCAAAATCATTGGTCGGTTTTACTGGTGCTGAAAGAAGATTTGAACTGGTTTATAAAAATAATGATATTTATCTGTTTGATGACTATGCCCATCATCCGGCTGAAATTGCTGCCACAATCAATGCTGCCAAAGCGAGATTTAAAGATAGAAGAATAATTGTTATTTTTCAACCTCATACCTATTCGAGAACTCAAAATTTATTAAAAGAGTTTGGTGAGAGTTTATCGTTAGCCGATATTAGTTTGGTTCTTCCTATTTTTGCTTCTGCTAGGGAAAATGCAAGTAATTTTAATGTCTCTTCCAAAGACATTGTAGCCAAAATTAAGGACACTCTTAAAGAAGACAGTCTTAATAAAGACTGTCTTTATTTTGAGTCAGATGACCAGTTAATTAATCAACTAGACAGGATATTAAAAGAGGGAGACGTTGTTTTTACGATGGGGGCAGGGGACGTGTATAAATTGCGAAAGCAAATCATAAAGACAATAGATCAAAAATCAAAGATCAAAGATCAAAAAGAAAATGAATTATTAATTAATTATAAAATTGAAAAAAACAAAGATTTAACTTTTTTTAATACATTGAGGACAAAAACAACTTCGGAATATTTTTTGGAAGCAAAGACGAGGGAAGATTTAATTAAAGGTAAAAAGTTTGCTTTGGAAAATAAGCTGGACCTATTTATTTTGGCTGGAGGTTCTAACCTGGCAATCGTTCAGGATAAGATCAACGGATTAGTTATTAAAAATAATTATAAGGAATTAAAAATAGTTGGAAAAACAAATAAAGATGTTCTTTTATCTATTTCCTCCGGTTATCCAGTTTCAATATTAGTCAATGAAACAGTCAATAAAGGATATCAAGGTTTTGAATATCACAAGGGTTTGCCGGGAACAGTTGGTGGAGCTATTTATATGAATTCAAAATGGACGAAGCCGATTTCATATTTTGGTGACAGCTTGGTTACGAGTTACTTGGTTACTGAATTAGGAGAAGTAAAACAGGTTGACAGAGATTATTTTAAGTTCGACTACGACTATAGCATTTTACAAAAAACAAAAGAAATTTTACTTGAAGCTGTTTTTAAATTAAAAAAAGTTGATCCGGCGATTTTGAAAGAAAAATCGGATAGAGCTTTTGAATACAGAAAAAAAACACAGCCGATGGGTACTAAGACTTCGGGCTGCTTTTTCAAAAATGTTGATGGAAAATCAGTCGGTCAAATGATTGATAAGGTTGGGTTAAAGGGATTTTCAGTCGGAGATTTTTTTATCTCACCAGTTCATGCAAACTTTATTATTAATCGAGGTAATGGACAGGCAAAAGACTTGATAAAACTTGTTAAGATTATTAAAGAGAGAGTAAAAGAAAAGTTCAGAGTAGAATTAGAGGAAGAGGTTATTATTGTTTAAGTAATTTCAAATTTCTAATTACTAATTTCTAATCAATTTTTAAAATTTAATTTTTAAACATTTAAAATTGAATAAAAATTTAAAATTTAGAATTAAAAATTAATGTATGTCTGACTCTTATTTAATCAAAGGTGGTAAGCCACTTAAGGGAGAAGTCATCTTGTCCGGTGCAAAAAACGTTGCTTTAAAAACAATTATTGCTGCTTTAATGTTTAAAGGTGACGTGATTTTAAAAAATATTCCTAAAATTAATGACGTTTTGGATTTAGTTAAGTTGATAAAATCTCTTGGTGTAAAGGCTGATTTTACGGAAAAAAACACATTGGTAATTAATAGCAGTAATTTAAAAAGTAATCGGGTTGATTTGCAATATGGATCAAAAATAAGAGTTTCTTTCATGCTTTTTGCTCCGTTACTTCATCGTTTCGGTGAGTGTTTTGTTCCCAACCCCGGGGGTTGCCGAATCGGCGCTCGTCCAATTGACAGAATTATCAAAGGCTTAGTCGCCCTTGGAATTATCATTGATTATGATACGGAAACAGGTTACTATCACGCAAAAATTGTCGATAAACCAAAAGGAGCCTATCGTTTTGAGAAGCCCAGTCATACGGGGACAGAATTATTAATGATGATTGGACTGATGACTGAAGAAAAAGTTGAAATTGAGAATATTGCTAACGAACCGGAAATAGACGATCTGATCTTGTATTTAAATTCGGCTGGAGCCAATATAAGGGAGGAAAAAAATAAGATAATTATCACCAAAAGCTCTGAGTTAAAACAAAAGGAAGCTTTTACAATTATGTCTGATCGAAATGAATTAGTTACCTATGCCACCTTGGCAGTTGCAAGTGAAGGAGATGTTATTATTAGCCCTATTGATAAAAACTTGATCGCTTCATTTTTAAAAATTATGAGAGAGGCAGGTGCGGGTATTGAAGAAATATCAAACTATAAGTATAGATTTTTTTATAAGGGAGAGATCAATTCAATAAATATAGAAACTTCGCCGCATCCTGGATTTATGACCGACTGGCAACCAAGTTGGGCGATTTTAATGCTTAAGGCAAAGGGATCATCGGTTATTCACGAAAGAGTTTTTGAAAATAGGTTTTCATACGTTGAAGAATTAAAAAAATTAGGTGCTAAGATCGACTTTGTGGATGTATTAATTGAGAATCCCGAATTTTTTTATCATTTTAATTTTGAGAAAGAAAGATTATATAGGCAAACTATAAAGATTCAAGGTGGGGAAGAGCTTCATAATGCAATTCTCGACATTTCCGATCTACGAGCCGGAGCAGCTTTAGCTTGCGGGGCATTACTTGCTG
>PCTC01000055.1:4696-8939 GCA_002786595.1 Candidatus Roizmanbacteria bacterium CG22_combo_CG10-13_8_21_14_all_34_12
AGGTTTAATTTGATAAAATATACTTATGAGAAAGATAAAAAACATATTGCTGTTAGCAGGAGGAGATAGCACGAGATTTTGGCCCTTGGAAAATAAACTTTTCTTAAGTTTTTTGGGTAAACCACTGATTCTTTATCAGATAGAGGAGTTGCTCAAATATGGAGAATTAGTGACGGTAGTTGCCAACAAATCAAATGCCACAACCGTTAAACGATTAGTTGAAAATAACAATATTGAATCGGTTCAAATCATTATTCAAAAAGATGATTATTCTGGAATGGCTGGAGCAGTTTTTTCTATCAAAAATCATATAAAAGGTGAAGTTCTAATCATTAATGGAAGTGACTTAATTGATCATTCAATAATCTTAAAGTTGATGCCACTAATTGATCAAGAAAATAAATTAATAATGGTTGGTAAGCAGTTCAATGAATATTTTTCCGGAGGATATTTTAAATTTGATGATGAGAAAAAAATTATTGGAATTATCGAAAAACCAGACAAGGATAAAAGACCATCATCAACTGTCAAATTAGTTTTTGATTATTTTGCTGATATTAAAGACTTATTAAAATATTTTTCTCAGGCAAAAACACAAAAAGATGATTTGTATGAAGCCATAATTAACAAAATGTTATTAGATGATTTAAAACACACTCATTTAATTTATGATTCATATTGGTACGGATTAAAATATCCTTGGCAGGTTTTACCAATGATGCGAAATTTCTTAATATTATTAAAAGGACAAAAAATTTCAACAAGTGCAGAGATATCCGAAAAAGCATTAATCATAGGCCCAGTCGTCATTGGGGAAAATGTCAAGGTAGGTGCTTTTTGCAAGATAGTTGGACCGACTTTTATTGGAGATAATACAATAGTCGGTGATTATTCAATGATTCGTGAAAGTCAAATAGGCGAAGATAGTTTGGTTGGCTCTTTTTCTGAAGTGGCCAGATCTTATGTTGGTAATAATGTTTTTTTACACCGTAATTATATAGGTGACTCAGTTTTAGATAATGACGTTATGTTTGGAGCCCAAGCGGTAACTGGAAATTTGAAATTCGATGGGGAAAAAATTTTATCTGAAGTCAACGAAAAAAGAATTGATACTAATATGAATAAACTAGGAGCGATCGTTGGTAAACTATCAAAAATTGGAGTAAATGCAACTATTTTTCCAGGGGTTAAGGTTGGTAAAAAGAGTTGGGTGGGCCCTGGAGAAAAAGTAAAATATGATGTTGAGGATAAAACTTATTTAGCTGACGGAGAAGAGAAGGGCAATATTAAAGTATGAAAAAAATAACTGTAATTGGTGGAGGAACAGGAACTTTTGTCGTCCTTTCTGGTTTAAAAAAATACCCTTTGGATTTATCAGTGGTTGTGACAATGATGGATTCTGGTGGCTCGACTGGACGTTTAAGAGATCAACTAGGTATTTTGCCACCGGGTGATTTGCGTCAATGTTTGGTTGCGCTCTCCGACGCACCTTTACTTTGGAGAAAACTATTTTTATATCGTTTTGAAAAAGGAGATTTGGAAGGTCATAATTTCGGTAATATTTTTTTGGCGGCACTGGAAAAAGTCAGCAGTAACTATGACGAAGCAATTGAGACAGTTTCATATGTTTTGAAGACAATGGGTAAGGTCATTCCTGTCACATTAAACAAGCTTCATTTAGTGGCAGAATATGAGAATGGAAAAAAAGTTACTGGTGAAGGTTTGATAGATGAAAACCATTCGGAAAAATCAAGAATTAAAAATGCCTACCTAGAGCCACAGGGAAAAGCTAATCCTAAAGCAATTAAAAGCATAGAAGAGTCAGACTATATTGTAATTGGTCCTGGTGATTTATATACGAGTATTATCCCGGTACTTTTAGTGAAAGATATAAAAGAGGCAATGAAAAAAAGTAAAGCCAAAATTATTTATATTATGAATATGATGACAAAATCAGGGCAGACTACAAGCTACAAAGCTTCTGATCACGTTGCCGATTTAGTCAAATACTTAGGAAGGGAACCTGAAGTTGTACTGATAAATAATGGAGAAATTTCTTCAGATATATTATCAACTTATGAGCATTATAATGAAGTTAAAGTTGTAAATGATTTAAACAAAAACGGTTATCAGATAATTGAAAAAGATTTAGTTGACATAACAAAAGTTGAGAAAAATTCGTCAGATATTTTATATCGAAGTATTTTACGTCATGATTCGGAAAAAGTTGCTGATGTACTAGTTAGTATATTCAGTAAGGTCTGACCCTAAAGGGTCAGACCTTCACTTATGTTTAAAACACACACAATTTCTTTTAAAAATGCTTTTAACGGTTTAGTATGGTCCTTGAGGACCCAGCCAAACTATCGAATTCATTTATTTTTGTCTTTGATATCTATTATTTTTGGCTTCTACTTAAAAATTTCATCTTTTGAATTTCTTTTAATTGTTTTTCTAATTACCGTGGGATTAGCTATTGAAACAATTAATACTGCAATTGAAGAAACAACCGATGCTATTGACACTAAAATAAGAGAAGATATTAAAATTGCTAAAGATGTTGCAGCTGCCGCTATGCTTATATACGCTATTGGGACAACGGTTATTGCCTTGATGATATTTGTACCAAAAATTTTCTAATAAAATATGTCAACTTATTTATTTGCTGTATTTGCGTCATTTCTTTTAAATTTTATACTAATTGTTCCATTTATTAATTTTCTTTATCAACTGAAATTTCAAAGGCAACAACAAAAAACTAAAGATTTTTTAAACAAGCCAACTCCAATTTTTGACCGTTTTAATAAGCACAAACATGGAACGCCAATAGGTGGAGGCGTTTTAATTCTTTTAACAACGGTTTTTGTCTTTTTCTTTTTTATTTTTATGTACTCGATTTTTAAAAAGAACATTTTTAGTAATTATCCTTCCGCTTCTTCAGAGATAATTATTATTATATTTACTTTTTTATCGTTTGGAATTTTAGGATTTTTAGATGATTTTAAAAAAATATTTTCTTGGAAGGAAAGTAATTTTTTTGGTTTGAGGTTTAGACATAAGCTGATTATCCAATTAATTTTGTCTTTAATAATTTCTTACATGCTTTTTTTTAGTTTGAAAATCAATATTATTTACATTCCTTTTTTTGGTGTTTTCAATATTTCTTATTTCTATATCATATTTTCGTCCTTTGTTATCGTTGCTTTTGCAAATGCCGTAAATGTTTCAGATGGCTTAGATGGATTAGCCAGTGGAATTTTACTTTTCACATTAGTTGGTTTTTGGGTAATTTCCCGTTCAATTCTTGATGTTCCGACATCATTATTTATTGCAGCTTGGCTTGGCGGATTAATGGCTTTTTTATATTTTAATATTTATCCGGCCAGAATTTTCTTAGGGGACACGGGATCTCTATCATTTGGGGCAACATTCGCCGTCATTGGACTAATTTTAGGAAAAGCTTTTGCCCTTCCAATTATTGGAGGAGTTTTTATTATTGAAATAGGTTCGTCACTTATTCAAATTGTGGGAAAAAAATATTTTCACAGAAAAATTTTACCGGTTGCCCCATTTCATCTTTATTTGCAAAAAAAAGGTTGGGAAGAGCCAAAAATTGTTATGCGCTTATGGTTAATCTCAATTATCTTTGTCATCTTCGGCCTGATGATCGCGTTTATGAAGTAATAAATCGCACCACTACTCTATAATAGACTAATAATGTTTAAAAAATTATTTATCAGAAATAAATTCTTTCTGCCTTTAATAACTATTCCCATAATTTTATCTCTAGTTGGGTTAGTATTTATTTTTGAAGCATCAGCCGTCAATAGTGCTAGACAGTTTGGAGATAGTTTGCATTACTTAAAATCTCAGGCGGTCTGGATTTTTCTTGGCCTCATTGTGATGACTATTTTTTCATTTCTTGACTATAAAAAACTGTATTTTCTCTCCTTCGTTTCGTTAATTTTTACGGTTATTTTATTAGTTGTTGTTCTAATTCCCGGAGTAGGCTCTAAAATCGGCGGTGCAAGGAGATGGATTGATTTTGGTTTTTTTAGTTTACAACCAACAGAACTGGCAAAATTTTCGGTAATAATTTATTTATCCTCATGGTTTTCAAGTAAAGAAAAAAAACGATTCTTACCTTTTATTACCTTAATTAGTTTTTTAGTTTTTTTAATTATTTTACAACCTGATATGGGGACAGCCATAATAATTTTTTTGATTAGCTTAATAATTTATT
>PCTC01000055.1:8976-9258 GCA_002786595.1 Candidatus Roizmanbacteria bacterium CG22_combo_CG10-13_8_21_14_all_34_12
TTTTGGCGGTTCGGTTATTAGCCTTTATTTTTTAATAAAACTGTCTCCATACCGACTTAATCGTTTATTAGCTTTTTTAAATCCATCGATTGACCCATTAGGAATTTCTTACCATATTAATCAAATCTTTATTTCTTTATCTTCCGGAGGATTTTTTGGAAGGGGTTTTGGCGCCTCACGTCAAAAATATTTATTTTTGCCTGAGGCTCATACCGATTCAATTTATGCAATAATCGGAGAAGAGTATGGTTTTATTGGAGGTATAATTCTAATGAGCCTATA
>PCTC01000055.1:9331-13907 GCA_002786595.1 Candidatus Roizmanbacteria bacterium CG22_combo_CG10-13_8_21_14_all_34_12
CAGGGCTTTTTCCAATCGTTGGAGTCCCGCTTCCGTTTTTATCATATGGTGGGAGTAATTTGTTAATATCGTTTGCATTGATAGGAATTATGTTGAATATTGAGAGGCGGGTGAAGGTATAATAAGACAAGTTAAAAGATCAAAAATCAAAGTGCAAAAACAAGTTTAAAGTCCAAAGTTTTGAGATTTAAGCTTGGCTTTGATATTTGAGATTTAAGTTTTGATCTAATTATGAAGTTACTTATAACCGGTGGCCATTTGGCTCCGGCTTTGGCCTTAATTGAAGAAATAAAAAAAATAAAAAAAGAAGTCGATATAATTTTCGTCGGACGTAAATATCCAACTGATCAGGAAAGAACTCTATCTTTAGAATATAAAGAGATCAGTAAAAAAAATCTTACATTTATTTCACTAGAGGCGGGAAGATTAACCAGAGTAATGTCAGTCTCTTCATTAATAGGAATATTAAAAATTCCCATTGGTTTTTTGCAAGCCTTTTTTATAATTAATAAATATCGACCAAATTATATTATGTCGTTTGGCGGTTATCTTGCACTACCTATTGTATTTTGGGGTTATATATTTCGAATTCCAGTTTTTACTCATGAACAGACAATTAAACCTGGTTTAGCAAATAAGTTTATTGGTTTTTTTTCAAAAAAAATATTTGTTTCTTTTGACGAAGTAAAAAATAATTTTCCAGCTAATAAAACATATGTTTCCGGTAATCCAATTAAGCAATCTATCTTCAAGATCGAAAAAAAACCATTTGAATTAAAAAAAAACCTGCCAGTCATTTATATTACCGGAGGTTCGTTGGGAAGTCACAGTATTAATGAGCACATCAAAAAGATAATTGTTAAATTATTAAATTGTTATATTGTTATTCACCAAGTTGGAGATACTAAGGAATATCATGATTATGAGGATCTGTTGTTTTTGAAAAATAAATTACCCAAAGAGCTGCAAGTAAGGTATTTTTTAGCAAAACATTTTTTTGATGACCAAATAGGTTATATTTATGACAAAGCTGACTTAGTTATAGGAAGATCTGGAGCGAATACTTTTTTCGAGCTTTTGGCCCTAAAAAAACCAGCTTTGTTTATACCGTTACCATGGTCATCGGGCAGGGAACAACAACATCATGCTGAAATTTTTGCTAAAGCCGGTTGCGGAGAAATTTTTCACCAAATTACACCAAGCGAAAAATTATTGCGACTGATTAATCAGATGATTGATGGAATTGATTATTATAAAAATAATTTTAAAAATTTATCAAAATTTTATAAAAAAAATGTTTCAAAATATCTTCTTGATGAAATTTTTAAACAAGATTAAATTTTTTTTGATTTTTATTCTTCTTTGTTTAATATCTTTTTCAATCATATTTTTTGCTTATCAATTTTTTTTAATAAAAGATATTCAACTCGTTTCTGAACAAAAATTCTCACTAGCGAATAAAGACGAATTAATTAACAAAAACTTATTATTTGTAAATAAAGATCAAATTGCCAAAAAAATAATTAAGGAAAATTTTTTGATAAAAACAGCAATTGTAGACAAAGTTTGGCCAAATACTTTAAAAATATCAGTAACTTTTTATGAACCTTGCGCTTCATTAATCGTAAGTAACGGTTTTTTTAATTTGTCATGCGATGGAAGAATTTTACAAAAATTAAAAAATAGTCAACTATTTTTGCCAATAATAAATTATTATCAAAAATTAAATAGCAATTCTTTTCAAACAGGTGACTGGATTGACTACAAAGATATTAAACAGACTTTATTTTTTATCGACAAGTTAAAACAAATTAATTTAATACCATTAACTATTGATATCAAAGGACAAGATATGTTAGTATTTAATTTGAACGATAGTAAGATAATAGTATTTAGTAACAACAAGGATAAGGACGTCCAAGATTATCAGCTGGAATTAATTATTAGACAATTTAAGATTGAGGGAAAAGAATTTAAAAAGATTGATTTAAGATTTAATAAACCAATTATTTCTTTTTGACGGTAGATGATAGAAAATAGAAGATAGGTTTAGAAGTTAGAAGATAGAGATTAGATAAAAAATCCATCTTCAATACTCTAATATCAAATTCTATTTTCGATTATCAATCTTCTATCGTCTAGTTCAAATATGGCAGATAATTTAATTTGTGGAATCGATATAGGTAGTTCCAAGATTGCGACTGTTGTGGGAGTGAACTCGGTTGAGACGGATGAATTAAAAATAATCGGCTTTAATACAACTACGGCACGCGGAGTAAGAAAAGGTTTAGTTGTAGATATAAAAGAAGCGACTGGTGCAGTAGAAGACAGTGTTGAAAAAGCAGAGAGAATGGCTGGTCATAAAATTAATAAAGCTTTTGTTGCCGTCGGCGGACCTCATATCTCTTCTTTAAATTCTCATGGAATTGTGGCAGTTTCCAATCCCCAGGGAGAAATAAATGAAGAAGATGTCCAGAGAGTTGTTGAAGCGGCCAAAGCAATTTCTCTTTCTTCAACTCGTAGAATAATTGAGGTAATACCCCGCGATTATATTGTTGATGGTCAATCTGGAATAAAAAATCCAATTGGTATGAGTGGAGTACGATTGGAAGTTGAGACTCATATTATCACTGCGTCCTCGACCAATTTAAAAAATCAGGAAAGAATTTTAAGTGATTTAGGAATCGAAAACCAAGGTTTTGTTTTTTCCGGAATGGCATCATCCGAAGCCGTATTAACCAATACAGAAAAAGAATTAGGAATAGTCTTAGTTGATATTGGTGCCGGAAAAATCGACCTGTCAATTTATGTTGATGGAGCGTTATCATATTCTTCATCAATTCCAATTGGAGCCCGTCATATATCGAACGACATAGCAGTTGGTTTGAGAGTTTCTCTTGATTCAGCTGAAAAGATAAAGATTTTTTTAAGTAAAAGTTTTGATGGAAAGAAAAAAACTTCACAAATAAATTTAAAAGAACTTGATTTGCCGGAAAATCTAACGGAAGTTTCTTTGAAAACTTTGGTTGATGGTATTGTTGCTCCTCGACTTGAAGAGATTTTTAAATTAATATTTGAAGAAATTGAAAAGAGCGGATTCGGCCAGCAAATTCCATCGGGGTTAGTAATTACCGGGGGTGGAGCTTTGACAATTGGAATGTTGGAAACAGGAAAAAGAGTGGTCGGCCTACCAATTAGGATCGGTTTTCCTGAAAAAATTTCCGGTTTGGTTGATGAAATACTGGATCCTCAATATTCAACAACGGTTGGATTACTTCTATATGGAATAAATAATGATTTTAACGATAAAGATAACTTTAAAAACTTTGGTAAAATATTAAAAGACTTTAAACTAGGCAGTTCGATTAATAATTTAAAAAATTTTATTAAACAGTTTATACCATAATATGTTAATCAAACCCCGGGCGGGACAGGCGGCCAGGATAAAGGTAGTTGGCATCGGAGGCGGTGGTGGGAATGCCTTGTCTTTTATGGTGAGTGAAGGCGGAATTAATGGCGTTGAGTTTGTAGCTGTTAATACGGACGCTCAAGCACTCCTCAACAATAAAGCCACAGTAAAAATTCAAATAGGTGAAAATTTGACCAAAGGACTAGGATCGGGGGGCGATCCAGAAGTTGGTAGGCAAGCAGCTGAAGAATCGAGAGAAAGATTAAAAGAAGAACTGTCTGGGGCTGATATGATTTTTCTTGCCTGTGGAGAAGGAGGAGGAACAGGAACAGGGTCAACGCCAATAATTGCTGAAATTGCCAAGGAAAGCGGAGCTTTGACGATTGCCGTTGTCACAAAACCATTTGAATTTGAGGGTAGTAAAAGAAAATTCTCGGCAGATGACGGGATTATGCGTCTTAAGGAAAAAGTTGATACCTTAATAGTTGTACCTAATCAAAGAATCTTGAATCTTATTGATAAGAAAACACCGATTCTTGATGCGTTTAAAAAAATAGATGCCGTTCTTCACCAAGGAGTAAAGGGAATTGCTGAATTAATTACAACGCCCGGATTAATTAATGTAGACTTTGCTGACATCCGAACCATTATGCAAGGATCGGGAACGGCTTTAATGGGAGTGGGAGTAGGTAGCGGTGATAAAAGGGCAATAGCAGCCATTAAACAAGCAATTTCTTCTCCACTTTTGGATATTTCAATCGAAGGAGCAAAGGGAGTGCTGTTTAACGTAGTTGGTGGTCCGGATATGACAATGGCTGAAGTTGACGAAGCGGCCTCAATCATTGCTAAATCAGTTGATCCTGACGCCGATATTATTTTCGGAGCCGTCATTGATGAAAAGATGATGGATCAAATCAAAGTAACAATTATTGCTACAAAGTTTGATGATAATCGTTTAAAACTTTTTCGATTCAAAAAATCAGAAGACATTGAGCAGGAATCGGTTTCTATAAAAACAATGGCGGATAAGGAAAAAAAATTAGATCAAGATATAGATAAGGAAGAAATAAATAGTGATGATGAATTTATCGATGACGACTCTTCAGAGTTTGACATTCCTGCTTTCCTAAGGAAAAAATGAATTTTAATCTGCGATCGCAACTAACT
>PCTC01000028.1:0-4049 GCA_002786595.1 Candidatus Roizmanbacteria bacterium CG22_combo_CG10-13_8_21_14_all_34_12
TTCTGCCGGAATATTACAACTTTATTAAACTTCTGAGAGAATCCTTGAAGTTAGATTTTATTACCTAAAAAGTCAAGATTAGGTTACCAGTCCCTAAAAGCTAGACCAAAGAAAGTAAAAACTCCTAAGAAAAAATCCTAATATTCAATCTTAACTAGCTCATCATTCTCTTCTCTATACAACTGTCCTTTTTGCTCAACTGATCTTTGTGTAAAAACGACTCCGTTTAGATGATCCATCTCATGTTGAATAATAATTGCCTCAAATCCCGAAAACCATTTTACAAACTCTTTTCCGGTTAAGTCCTGATATTTAAGAAAAACACGGTCAGAGCGTTTGACCGGGCCCCAAATGCGGGGAATTGAGAGGCAACCTTCAAGCTTGACCTTTTTTTTAGAAAGTCTTCTATAAGGTCTGGCCCTTTTAGGACTGCCCTTAAAAGGGTCAGACCTTGATATGATGGTCGGATTTATAAACACCTTTGTCTTTGATTTTTCTGTTAGTCTAATAATAAAAATTGATAAATCTAGTCTAACTTGGTTGGCCGCCAATCCAACACCGGGCGGATCATTTTGAGCGGCCAATACTTTTTCCATATCTGCAACGATTTTTTTGATGTTATTATCAATCGTATCGACTGGTTTAGTGGGGGATGAGAGGATGGAATTTGGGACAGCGACGATTTTTAACATGGAATTATTATATAATAAAGGGATGAAACTTTCACTTTGCATTGCGGTTTACAACGAAGAAAAGAATCTCCACTATCCAATGGATTCTGCCATATATATTGTTGACGAGGTAATAATCGTTGATGGTGGATCAGTCGATAAAACAGTTGAGATCGCCAGATCATATGGTAAAAAAGTCAAAATAATAAAGTCTGATAATCCGATCATGTTTCATAAGAATAAGCAGAAGGCGATCGAAGCAGCCCAAGGGGAGTGGATCTTGCAATTGGATGCGGATGAGGAACTGACGCCGGAATTAAGGCAAGAAATAAAATTAGTAATCGGTAATCAGTCAAAATCAGCAATCAGTAATCAGTTAATTCAAAAAAACAACCGATTGCCGATTACCGACACACCGATTACAGATTACATCGCATATAATATTCCTCGTAAAAATCGGTTTCTGACGGGATTTTTAATGAAAGGTGGGCAGTACCCGGATTATACAATTCGTTTGTATAAAAACGGGGTTGCTAAGTTTCCTTGTAAAGATGTTCATGAAAATGTTGAGATAAAAGGCAAAATCGGCTACTTAAAAAATCCTCTTTTACATTATGCTGATCCGGACTTTTCCCGATATTTAATGCGCTGGGACAGATATACAACCGCAGAAGTTGAGAAGTTGCCAAAAGAGGCAAAACTTAATTTTTTTAATTACATTATTTGGAAGCCTAAAGTAACTTTTTTTATGATGTATTTCCGCCACAAAGGTTTTATGGACGGATTCCCGGGGTTTGTCTTCGCCCTGTTTTCTTCAATTAGGTTTTGGGTGATTTATGTGAAATGGAGAGTAAAAAATTGACCTAATTAATTAGAAATTTTAAGTGTTTACCTTGAACTCCACCACTTCTCCGTCTTTCATTACGTAATCTTTTCCGGTGATCTGAACTAATCCCTGTTCTCGGGCTTTTACCCAGCCTCCGCATTTAACAAAATCTTCATATTTGACAATATCGGCCTTGATAAATTTTTTCTCAAAATCTGTGTGGATTGTTCCAGCCGCTTGGGGAGCCAGCCAGCCCTTTTTGATTGTCCAAGCTCGAGCCTCAATTACACCCGCCGTCAAAAAAGAAATTAATCCTAAAGTTTCATAAGATTTTTTAATCAGTCGGTTTAGTCCAGATTGTTCGAGTCCATATTGTTTTAAATATTCTTTTTGTTCCGACTCGTTAAAGGTGACTATTTCCGATTCCATTTTAGCACAGAGATAAAGATAGTTGTAATTAGTTGAAGATAGTTTTAAATTGTTGAAAATGGTTTCAATTTGTTTTTTTGTTAAATCAGCATTTTGCAACTGCTGTTCGGAAACATTAAAAACGTAAATGACGGGTTTGAAAGTTAGAAGGTTCAAAGGTTTTAAAGCGCTTAATTCCTCTTCAGTTAAGTTCATTTGGCGGACCGGAACCCCTTTATCCAATTGATCTTTAATTTTCCGTACAACCTCGTAGGTTGTATAGGCTTCTTTTGGCGCCGAGCTCCCTTTTGGCTCTTTAAATTTATTTATAGTTTCCAGATCTGCCAAAATTAACTCTGTTTCAATAGTTTTTATATCATCCTCAGGGTTAATTTTATCGGAAATATGAATGACGTTTGAATCTTCAAAGAGCCGGACAACATGGACGATTACTTCCACTTCGCGAATGTGAGACAAAAATTTATTTCCCAAGCCTTCGCCCTTTGAGGCCCCGCGAACCAAACCGGCGATGTCGTAGAATTCGATTACGGCCGGAACAATCTTGGTTGTATTAACAATTTTTGCCAACACTGGTAACCGTTCATCGGGTACTTCGATAATTCCAACATTTGGTTCGATCGTACAGAAAGGATAGTTGGCAACGTTGGCAACCTGCTTTTTTAAGAGAGCGTTGAAAAGGGTGCTTTTTCCGACGTTTGGGAGACCCACGATTCCGATTGATAGCTTCATAGATGAATATTATAACACCAATACTGACCTGCAGTTAATCACTCTCAATCTTGAAGTCATCGACTTGATAATCGGCTCCGGCAACGAACCCTCTTGTACTTGTACCATGCTCAAATGAAGTTTTTACTGGTTGATAATCTAACATAACGAAAGTGACAACATCTTTCATTTCATTCATTTCTTTTATAAGAGTTCACGTCAAGACTTGTGAGTTCTTACGTTTTTGACTACTACTTGCAATTGTTTTCACTATTTAGTATACTTTCACTGTTTAGTGAAAATACCTATATGAGTGAAAATACGCTAATAAATCAGCTTCCAAGTAGCCTTCCCGAGGGTTTAACCCTTGAGGGTCTTGACGTGCTTCCAATGGGTAAATCCGGACCGGACCTCCAGGGAATTCTTAAAACCCCAAATGGAGAGTTTCCAATCGCTATTGAAGTTAAGAATACCGGTGGAACAGCCACTTTTAGAGAAGCTGCCCGCCAAGTTAAGACATATGCCGTTCAAGGCGGAGCTGTACCATTTGTAGCAGGACAATTTTTTGGTAAAGCAGCTCGGCAGGTTGCTAAGGAAGAAGGCGTGGGAATAATGGATTTAGCGGGTAATTTCTACCTCAAGAAAGATGATGTGTATATTGAAAAAATTGTTGAGAAAAATCCTTTTGCTCAAAAAATTCCTCTTAAAAATCTCTTTGCTCCTGTTTCCAGTCGGATCACCCGCGTTCTGCTTACTCAACCTAAGAAAACTTGGTTGCTAGGGGAATTGTCTCAAGAAGCCAAAGTTAGTTTGGGACAAACATATAAAACTATCGATCGAATGATTGAAGAAGAGATGGTTGAGCGGAATCAGAAAAATAAACTTGTTTTAAGAAATCCTGATCAACTTCTTGTAGCATGGAAGAATACGTATTCATCATACGAGTTGAAGAAGTTTACCTTTTTTAGTTTTGAGCCAAATACCACAACACTTCTTACTTCTATCTTGGAAAAGGCAGAAGATTTACCTTTTACTTTATCGTTTTTCAGTGGAGCCGATCTGGTCGCGCCTTTTATAAGAGGCGTGACAAAATTACAGTTTTATATAAAGCGACTAAGTGATTTAGATCGCTGGAAAAAGCTTTTAGATCTTAAAGAGGTTGTAGACGGAGCTAATGTCGAACTTTATATTCCTTATGATGAAGGCGTATTTTACCGGATACAAAAAATTTCCACCTCTTTTGTAAAAGAAGCTCCGGTTGTATCGAACATTCAACTTTATATGGATTTGTTTAATAATCCGGCTCGTGGGGCGGAACAAGCAGAACACTTACGGGAAATAAAGTTGGGTTTTTAACGTTTAACTATGACGCAAACCAAATATGATCGAACCAAAACCACGTTTGTCTCAAATAT
>PCTC01000028.1:4258-4733 GCA_002786595.1 Candidatus Roizmanbacteria bacterium CG22_combo_CG10-13_8_21_14_all_34_12
AACGTCAGTCACCTCTCCTACTACCTCGTTGGTATGTTTGATGATGTCATCGAGTAAAATACGTGGATTGCCGATAATCATCGAACCACCAAGCACAATTATGTCTGGTGACCAATATAAAATTGAGTTGCGTAGGCCGTGAGCTAGATAGTATGCAAGTTGGTCCCAAATGGCATCAGTTTGGTCGATCTCATAGGGCTTAATTCCCATTCTGGCTTCGAGTGCTGTACCGGAAACTAAGTTCTCTAAGGTTGGTTCAATGTCTTCACCAAGAATAGTATGGTCAATGTCGAGAATTTGGTGACCTGGTTCAAAACCACTACGGAACGTGTCAATAATTCCATTTTCAATTTTGGCTCCGCCCACACCGGTACTGATAGTGTGATAGACCACAATATTATGTCCCTTCCCTGCGCCATATAGCGCTTCGCCAACACCAGCCAACGCAGCGTCATTTTCTAAATGAATGTCTGTA
>PCTC01000024.1 GCA_002786595.1 Candidatus Roizmanbacteria bacterium CG22_combo_CG10-13_8_21_14_all_34_12
TAATATCTTTTTCGATTCAACTAACCAAAAAGTTGTTTTTAATCGCCCCTGACTACTTTCCCGCGGGCAAAAAATAAAAGTTGTCTATAGTTTAGAAATTAATGAATGGAATAACAAAAAGATAGTGCAGGGAAAAATTTTATTTTTTTAAAAATACTTTGACGACTAATCTCAACCCCAGCATTCCTGCTACTGCTAATCCTAAGGCAACTGCATTTACGGAACATTCTGGATTTGTTGCGCAAGAATCTTTAATTCCAACAACTACCTGACCCACGCCAAACACAAGAGCAGCTCCGCCTCCCGCAAATACTATTGGTTTTAATTTCATATTTTTAAAACAACTGTTGGTAATTTTTCTTTTAATCTGTTTGAGTATCGTAAATCAGGTCTTGTTTGATGTAAAATCATTAAACTTCTAAAAATTGAGTTAATTCCTAAAACGTCAGGCGATAATAAGAATTGGTAGACCAATGGAGGAACAGCTTCCTGGAAAATTTTGACCGCTTTATCACTAGGTGTCCCCCTTTTTGTTCTAAGTCGTTTTGGAATTTTAATTCCAAAAGTATCTAGATTATGTTTTAAATTATCTCTTCTTACTTCTAACAGTTTTGCTTCTGATAATGCTATTTCACTTGTTTTCATAATTATAGGATAATAAGTATAACTTAATATTTAAAGTTGTCAAGAGCAGAAAAAGAAGATACAATTAATGAATTATGAAAGAATTATCTATCGAACAAACTGTAAATAAAGTTGGAGAAATCGTTGAACTTTATGGCTGGGTGGATACCAAGCGTGATCATAAAAAAATAGTCTTTATTGATTTAAGAGATAGGACGGGGACGGTCCAAGTCGTTGGCGGCGAAGAATTTAAAGCTCTCTCCGAAGAAGACGTTGTCTATATAAAAGGTTTAGTAAAAAAAAGGCCTGATAAAATGGCTAATCCAAAAATCAAAACCGGCTCGATTGAGGTTGAAGCCAAAGAATTGAAGATTTTAAACAAAACCAAGACTCTTCCCCTACCAGTTAATGGTGACGGCCATGACATCGACGAAGAGGTCCGACTTAAATATCGTTATCTTGATATTAGACGTTCTCGAATGTATAAAAACCTGGCTTTAAGATCAAAGTTTATTAATCTCATCCGTCAATATCTTTTTGGCAAAGATTTTTTGGAAATTGAAACCCCTATTTTAAGCGAAACAACTCCTGAAGGGGCCCGTGATTTTATCGTCCCCTCTCGTCTTCAGTTGGGAAAATTTTATGCCCTCCCCCAATCCCCTCAACAATACAAACAGCTACTCATGATCGGTGGAGTAGAAAAATATTTTCAGATTGCCCGCTGTTTTCGCGATGAAGATCCCCGCGCTGACCGGGCATACGGAGAGTTTACTCAACTAGATTTGGAAATGAGTTTTGTGGAGCGGGAGGACGTAATGAAATTAGCTGAAAATCTTTTTATTGAAGTTTATGAAAAGTTAAAAGTGCCGATTAAACAAAAATCTTTCCCTGTCTTTACATATGCAGAAGCAATAAAAAGATTTGGAGTAGATAAATTTGATTTGCGGACTGAAGAAGATAAAAAAAATAACGTTCAAGCTTTTGCTTGGGTGGTTGATTTTCCCTTTTTTGAAAAAACAACAGAGGGCGGTTGGACATTTACCCACAATCCGTTTTCCGCACCAAAACCGGAATTTATGAAAGATTTGCTTGAGAAAAAAAATATTGGCAATATTTTAACGACTCAATACGACTTGGTTTGTAATGGCTACGAAGTTGGAGGTGGAAGTATCAGAAATCACACTCCCGAAGGATTAAAAGCGGTCTTTGAAATAATGGGTTTAGATGAGGCTGAAATCAACCTAAAATTCGGACATATGATCGAAGCCTTGGGTTACGGTGCACCCCCTCATGGTGGCATTGCACCGGGGATAGACAGGTTGCTCACTTGCATTACCGGCGAAACCTCTATCCGCGAAGTGATCGCCATGCCAATGACCTCAGGTGGAAGAACTGCCATCATGAAAGCACCGTCAGTCGTTAAGGAAGAAAAACTGAAAGAATTAGGAATAAAAGCAATTCTTAAATCTTAAATATTAAAGGTTAAAGAAATATTAAATAGTTAAATATCAAACGTTTGAATGTTTAAAGGTTTAATTTTTAACAGTTTTTTTAACCTTTAACCGTTTAATATTTAATATTTAATTCATGCATCTCAAACATATTTTATTCTTTATTTCCTTTACCCTTCTCTTTCTTTTTTACCCAGGCGATTCGTATTATTTTCATATCTTTGCCTACAATCGAGAATTAATTAATAAAACTGAACCTATTACAAAAATTAATATTGGCCCGATTCCTTATTTAAAGTTTCCCTACTATCCGGAAGTAACTGCCGAAGGAATTTACTTAGTTGACCTCCCGTCATTTACCCCAATTTTTTCCCGTAATGAAAATTTGAAACTTTTTCCTGCATCAACTACCAAGATATTGACTGCTCTGGTTGCCTACGACGTCTATAAACCCGATCAAATTATTACTATTAAAAAAACTATTGATGATGGTCAGGTAATGGGACTTGTAATTGGCGAAAAAATCACAGTTGAAAATATCCTTTATGGAATGCTCGTTTATTCCGGAAATGATGCCGCCTACGTCCTAGCTGATAATTATGGTTATCAGAAATTTATTGACCTGATGAATGCAAAAGCAAAGTCACTGGGAATGAAAAACAGTCAGTTTGTTAATCCTAACGGACTTGATTCTGCGTCTCAATACTCATCGGCTTTTGATCTTAGTTTAGCCGCCAGAGAACTTCTCATAAATCCCTATCTAGCAAAAATTGTCTCGATAAAAGAAATAACAATTTCTGATGTTGATTTTAAATATTTTCACCGTTTAGAAAGCGTCAATAAACTCTTAGGTGAAATCCAGGGACTGGGAGGATTAAAAACCGGTTACACAGAAAATGCCGGAGAAAACCTTGTTTCTTTTTATAAAAGAAACGGTCATCAGTTCGTGATTGTTATCTTAAAAAGTTTGGATAGATTCAACGATACGAGAAATATAATCAGTTGGATAGAGGCTAACGTAGATTATGTAAATGTTAAATATTAAACGGTTAAAGGTTAAATAAACTGTTAAAAATTAAACCTTCAAACATTCAAACGTTTGATATTTAACTATTTAATATTTCTTTAACCTTTAATATTTAATCTTTAAGATTTAGTTCTTAACCGCTGGCACGTATCCCACAAAGTTACCCTCTCCCAAAAATACATAGACCGGCTGAAGATAGTTTTGATAGACGTCTGGATCAAAGTAACCAAGTTTCATACTTTTTATTAAAATATCTTTTTGCCCCTGGGTTCCGGCAACAACAAACCCTATACCGCTATTTAATTCTGACCAAGCTTCTTCCCCGGTTTTAACTCTATAAGCACCAACCTGTTCTTCAGACTTTTCAAAAAAAGCTATCTGGCTTTTTATAATTTGAAAATCGGTTCCTTGAAAAAGCATAACTACATAATTTTGACTATTAAAAAATTTTGGTGTTACAATGGAAAAATCATCAATGTTTGGCCGATAAAAATCAACTTCAACCAATTGGGCTTGAGAACTTCTATCTACGTTAACAAAATTTTGGTTAATTGGATTAAATTTTAAATAAATTATATTAGTGGTTCCTTTTCCCAACTCATCCGGATAACGTCCAATCTTTTTTAGAAAATCGACCGCCTGATTTTCAATTACTGTTTTGGTAGGGATGGTCAACTGAGGGGAAGAAAATAATCCACTATCAACTTTTCTATCAAATTTAAAATTAAAATTAGAAATATCAATTGTTAAAGTTTTTTCCGCATCGGTAAAAGTGGCCGTTTTTCCAATTAATTGATACTTAATTATTTCTGTGTCGAACCCAAAACCTTTAGCAATTAAATATATTTTTTCACTGTAGCCAAAACGGGGATTATACTGAGGCAGGAAATAAACTTTAGCCGTATCGGTAGCGGTTACTGGTTGGCCTTCAATCGTATCTAAGGTAAATTTCAAACCTGCACTTGATGAAGATTTAGGTATCTCCGGAAGGCTAACTTTTCCAAAAATTGGATTAGTATAGGTAATTACATCTTTATTCGAATCTAAATAGATTAAAGTTAATTTAATTGAGTAAAAGAAAATTAAAAAAATAAGGCAAAATAAAATAAAATAGGGTAAGGATTTTCGGAAATAATAAGACAGTTCAGTTAAGGACATATAATCATATTACAACAAAATCTACTCTTTGCAGCATTCAAAAATCTTAACAATAAATTTATTTATTTGTTTGAGGAAGTCATTGCGAAGATAATTAACAAAACTAATAATTATTTTTTTTATTTTCATATTTTGATTACTTCATTATAATATTATAATGAAGTAGCTTATTTTATAGTTCTAAATATTAGTATTGCAATCAATAATAACAGAAGGGAGATAACCACTCTTTGATAAGGGAAAAAAACTTTTTCTTTGTTAATTTTTCTCAATAAAATATTGGTGACTGCGGACAGAAAAATTGTTATTAAACCAATCGATAAAACGTCATT
>PCTC01000080.1:0-147 GCA_002786595.1 Candidatus Roizmanbacteria bacterium CG22_combo_CG10-13_8_21_14_all_34_12
TTTCGTATTGATTCAAAAAATGTCGAAAACATATTTTCTGAAATATCCCAATTAGAACTTAAAAAAAGACAGGATGATTTTATCAAAGCTTGTGATGGAAAACCAAGATTCTCTTTTTCAGAAAAATTAGATACTTATACTGAGACT
>PCTC01000080.1:278-4185 GCA_002786595.1 Candidatus Roizmanbacteria bacterium CG22_combo_CG10-13_8_21_14_all_34_12
AATTCTTACTCCATCACTCAAAGATTCACTTCCCAAAATCCATTCTGTATTCGATGAACTAAACACAGACAAGCTTTCACCTGTCTTTGAAAAACTTAACGGCAAATATTCTTATGACGAGTTGAGAATAGCAAGGCTGATGATTAATAAAAAATGAAGCCGAATTAAAAAATTATTCTGATGTAGGAACATTAGAGATTTCCTTACCTTTGATTACCGCTACGGCCAATTCTTTCATTTGTTGCATCATTAAAGCCTTTTCTTCTTTAAGAGATACTATTTCTTTTTCCTGTTGCTTGACCGTTTGCTGAAAATTGCTAATTTGCTGTTGTAGAAGTTTTAAATCATATTCAATTTTTTGATTCATAAATTTTTTCTCTCCTTCGTGTTCTTTTTTCAATTCTGTTGATACTTGTTTTTTTGCCTCATCAATTGCTTTTGCCAATTGAGAAGGAAATGTCTCTACTTGTGCTTTTAATTCTTTATATTCTATTTCTTTTTCTTCAAGAGTTTCCTTTTTAAGTTTTAATTCAGTCAGCTCCATCTCTTTTTTTCCCTCAAAATCTTTCCTTTCTTTATTCAATTTATCTTCAAACTCTGCTTGCTTTTTCTTTTGCTCCATTGAAGTGTTAAATATTTGCTCCACTTCTATTTGTCTTTTTTGTTTTTCTTTTGTTTCAATTTCTTCTTGTGTTTGTTTTTTAGTTTGTTCAAAAACAGCAATTTGGGCAATAAGAAGATCTATGACTGTATTTATTTCTTTAGAAATTTGAGTACGCAATGTTTCAAGTGAGGATGTTTGATTTTTGACTTCACTAACTTTTTTGGTGGTAATTTCAGGAGCAGAAACATCTGTGCTTATTTTTTTCCTTGGTGGCATATGAAGTTATGGTAGCATAAGACCAATCCAATTTCAAATGAAAATCGTAGCGTAAATTTGCCACTATATTTTAGTTTAGGTTTTTTTGTGATTCTTTATTTATCGATGAAAAAGATTTTCAATTTTTACCTTAAATTTTCTGGCGAGTTTCATTAGGAGTTTTGCACACAAAGAGATTGTTTTTGAAGTGCTAAAAAACCTATCAAACTGATCTACTATGGAGTCTGAAGGATTACAGCGGAGATTTAAAGTGGGAATTTATAATTTAGCAATTTTTTCACCTCACGGTCAAAGTCGGATTCGAGAATACAGTCTTGACTAACTTGATATTTTTCGTATTCGCTTTCCGCCAAAGTCTTACCCCCCCAGACGGGAAACTCCTTAATGGTCGGCTCTGATCGTCAGCGCTCCCACAGTCCTCAACGTCCCATATTTGAAGCTCGTCATGTCACAAAATTGATAGCGAAGTGTGCAGTTGTAGATTAAAAAGCGTCGATTGTTTTGTTCAGGAATTCTTGATAAAATAAGTTCGTAAGAAGTTGTATATTCGCGTCCTATTGCGACTTGGGCGGAGAGGGGGGGATTCGAACCCCCGGTAACATTACTGCTACATACGCTTTCCAAGCGTACGCATTCGGCCACTCTGCCACCTCTCCTTTACTCTTATTTAACAGCAAATTATATCATTTCAACTGATTTTAATTAATTAAAGTTCTGTTAAAGTATAAATTAAACACATTTTAAAAAGCTTCCACATTGCTCCTCTCTCCTCTCTTGTTTTTTTGGTCTTCTGCTATAATTTAATTTATGAATAAACTTAGTTTTCATTTTTCTTTAAATAAAAATATTAACTATCAAGAAGGATCCGTTGTCAGTAAGGAAATATTTAAAAATAAAGCAGGTACCGTTACGTTATTTGCTTTTGCTCAAGGACAAGGATTAAGTGAACACGTAACCCCTTTTGACGCCTTGGTATACATAGTAGATGGAGAGGCAGATATAATGATCTCCGGTATTTTATATAAAATGAAGGCAGGAGAAATAATTCATATGCCGTCCGGAAGTCCTCATTCCCTTAAGGCCAACAAAAAATTTAAGATGTTATTAACTATGATGAAGGGTTGATATATTTTGAGGTTGATGTTCACAAAGAAGTCGTTATAATTAACTTGTAACTTATGGAAGAATCAGTTTTCCCTTATTCAAGTCAACCAAAAAAAAGTAACAAAACAATGTTGTTCATTATTGTTGCTGTTCTTTTATCTGCACTTATTGGATGGTTCTTCATAACACAACAACCAAAAAAAACAGTTGAAGTAAAGGATGTAGTTGTTGAAAAAAAAGAACCATCTCCTACGGAAAAACCAAAAATAGATAAAAAGACAGTCAAGATTCAAGTTCAAAATGGGACAGGTACTCCTGGTCAGGCAGGATTGGTTGTCAAAGCACTTACGGATGCAGGATATAATTCTGACAATATTAAAACAAGTAACGCGGAAAAGTTTGATAACTCAACTACTTCAATCACCGCACGAAATAATTTTGAAGAAATTGTAAATGATATTAAAACAATATTAGGGTCAACATTTAGCAAAATTACGGTTGTTTCTCCAAATCTTGATACTGCAAGTGACTTTGATATTGTTGTTGTGACAGGTGGTAAAATATTTGAAGCAGTAACGGTTACCCCTACTACATCGGTTACTAGTTCAATAACCCCAACTGGTAGTTTAACTCCTACCCCAACTGTTACTCCTACCTCAACACCTAGCTCAACCCCGACTCTATAAAATATGTTAAAATTCTAGTTCTGGAAACGATCATTAAGTTCCAAAAAGTCTCCTTTGACTTCGGGTGGGACAAAACAATTATAGACGAGGTTAGCTTTTCAGTGCGTCGTGGCATGAAGGTGGCTCTTATGGGCCAAAATGGAGCTGGCAAAAGCACCCTTTTTAAATTGATTACTGGAAAATTAATACCAACATCAGGGACGATTTCTGTTGATAAAAGATTAGTGGTTGCAACTGCTCATCAAGTTATTGCACTAGTTGATATGACACTTACAGTCGAAGAATATTTTCAAAAACATTTAAAAGGCGTCGAAATTCATGAGCTTCATAGAAGACTAGCAACTGTTTTATCCGTTGTGAACTTAAAAGCTCCACTTGATAAAATCATCAAATCTTTTTCAGGTGGTCAACAGGCTCGACTGTTACTTGCCTCAGCTCTTATCCAAGATCCTGATCTTTTATTACTTGACGAGCCGACCAATAATCTTGACTCGATGGGAATTTATCATTTAACAGAATTTTTGATGAACTACAAAAAAAGTGTCATTGTTATTTCCCACGATGCGGAATTTCTTAACGCTTTTACCGAAGGGGTTTTATACCTTGACAGTTTTACTAAAAAAATCGAACAATATTCCGGCGACTACAATGATGTAGTTGAACAGATCGCAGTTAGAATTGAGCGAGAACGAATGCAAAATGCTCAGATGGAACGCGGAATTCAGGAAAATAAAGACCGCTCAAATTTTTTTGCCCATAAGGGAGGAAAGATGAGGTTGGTTGCAAAAAAAATGCGTGAAAAGGCCGAAAAAATGGAAAGTGAAAAGGTAGCTATCAGACGAGAAGATAAAACCATCCGTTCATTCATAATTCCCACTCAGGAAGGATTGGTCAATGAAGAGCTGAGAATTTCATCATTCACAATAATGCATGACCATAAAGAAATTACAAAAACAACCAGAATATTTTTAGTGAAAAATAAACATTTGTTGATCACTGGTCCGAACGGTATTGGTAAAAGCACTTTGATAGAATCTCTAGCCCTAGGTACAGCAAAAGGAGTCACATACACACCCGGAATCAGAATCGGTTACTATCATCAGGACTTCTCTACTCTTGATTTTAACGATACAGTCTATGAGTCGTTTACAAAAGTTTTGAAAGAAATAGATGGAGTTATCAATGAACAACATATCCGCACCGTTGCCTCCGGTTTTTTAATAACTCAGGAACACAT